>DAOUPV010000058.1 GCA_030625965.1 Clostridia bacterium | reverse complement strand
TTACAGACCTCAGTTCTACTTCAGAACTACCGACGTAACTGGTATGGCTGACCTACCTGAAGGTATCGAGATGGTTATGCCTGGCGACAGAGTTGAGATGGCTGTAGAGCTGATCACTCCGATCGCAATCGAGCCCGGCCTACGTTTTGCTATCCGTGAGGGTGGAAGAACTGTTGGCGCAGGGGTTGTATCTTCTGTTTCAGAGTAAGAAAAAGCATTGAGCGAGCTCATGTAGCTCGCTTTTTTTTTGACATCAGGGTTGTCACTGTAGCGTAATTTCTTTGTTGACACCCAATCCGGTTTATGCTAAAGTTATTCAGTGGTATAGTAACTTGGCCGTCTAGGCTTAAAATACAGGAGGTGGGATTGATGAGAGCAGGCATTACCTTGGAGTGCAAGGAATGTAAAAGAAGAAACTACAGAACGACAAAGAACAAGAAGAATAATCCTGATAGAATGGAAATCAAGAAGTATTGTAGTTTCTGTAAAGCACACACCGTTCATAAAGAGACCAAATAGCGAGTAGGAGAGTAATATGGCTAGCAAAGAAACGAAGACCAAGAAGCCCGTCAAAAAGACTCCCAAGAGGCGTTCCAGCTATTTCAAAGGTGTCTGGGCTGAACTAAAAAAAGTAAATTGGCCGAATCGAAAAGAGTTGCTGACTTACAGCTATGTGGTAGTCGGCGCGATTTTAGCTTCTGCGCTATTGATCTATTTGGCGGACACCGTCATTGCTGCAATTCTTCGAGTGTTGATCTAGTTGGTTGCGTAAAGCATGGAAGGTGGGAATAAGATGGATCGTGAAAAAGAGTGGTATGCCGTTCACACTTATTCAGGCTATGAAAACAATGTGAAAACCAACTTGGAGAAGCGTCTGGAATCCATGGGGATGACTGAAGAAATTTTCAGAGTTGTGGTACCCACGGAAGAGGAAATTCAGGTAAAAGACGGTAAGAGAAAAACGGTCACCAAGAAAATTTTCCCCGGCTACGTGCTGGTGGAGATGATCATGACCGACAAGTCATGGTATGTCGTGCGCAACACACCCGGTGTTACCGGATTCGTAGGCGCGGGCGCCAAACCAGTGCCCCTGAGTGAGCAGGAAGTAAATAGACTGCTTGGACAGATGGGCGAAATTGCAAGAGTTTATGAGATTGACGTGGAAGTTGGAGAAAACGTCAAGGTTAAAACCGGTCCCTTTGCCGATTTCGTTGGAAAAGTTGAGGAAATCAGTGCAGAGCAAGGTAAGATTTGGGTATTGGTATCCATGTTCGGAAGGGAAACCCCTTTGGAGCTGGATTTTAATCAGGTAGAAAAAATACAGTAAAACAAATAGAAGGAGGTGTGAAACATGGCAAAAAAGGTTATTGGTTTGATTAAGCTACAAGTGCCTGCGGGCAAAGCCAATCCGGCTCCTCCGGTAGGTCCTGCTTTGGGTCAGCACGGTGTTAACATCATGGCATTCTGTAAAGAATTCAATGAGAAGACATCTAATCAGCCCGGCATGATTATTCCGGTTGAGATTTCGGTATATGAAGATCGTTCATTCAGCTTTATCATGAAGACTCCACCGGCTCCAGTGTTGCTGAAAAAAGCAGCGGGAATCGAAAAAGCTTCTGGCGAGCCGAACAAAGTTAAGGTAGCGACTGTTACCAAAGCGCAAGTCAAAGAGATTGCGGAATTGAAGATGAAAGACCTGAATGCTGCTGATGTGGACGCTGCGATGAGAATGATCGAAGGCACTGCAAGAAGCATGGGCATTGTGGTTGAATAGTCACGTGGGAGAGTAATACTCGTTTGCACCACAAGGAGGAAATCATGGCAAAACACGGTAAACGTTATACGGATGCTCTGAAAACATTCGACAGCACTGAGTTGTTCGATGGTCCAGACGCATTGAAAATCGTTAAGGAAAACGCCAAGGCAAAGTTCGATGAGACCATCGAAGCGCATGTGAGACTGGGCGTAGATCCAAAACACGCGGACCAACAGGTTCGTGGAACGCTGGTACTGCCACATGGTACTGGTAAGACCAAGAAGATTCTGGTATTCGCCAAGGGCGACAAGGAGAAGGCTGCTTTGGAAGCCGGAGCTGATTATGTTGGTTCCGATGACTACGCAACCAAGATTCAAGGCGGATGGATGGACTTCGACGTGGTTATCGCTACTCCGGACATGATGGGTGTAGTTGGAAAATTGGGTAGAGTGTTGGGACCAAGAGGTCTGATGCCTAACCCCAAAATCGGCACAGTAACCATGGACGTAGAAAAAGCCATCGCGGAAGTCAAAGCAGGTAAGATCGAATTCAGAGTGGACAAGACTTCCATCGTGCACGTACCCCTCGGCAAAGCGTCTTTCGACCAGCAGAAGCTGGATGAGAACTTCGAAGGATTCATAACTGCACTGAACAAAGCCAAGCCCCCCGCTGCCAAAGGTACTTTCCTGAAGAGCATAACGGTGAAATCCACCATGGGTCCTGGCGTAAAGATCAACGCGGCCAAGCTTGCTAAATAAGAATTGACAGGTACTAGGTTATCTGATAATATTCAGGAGCTTAGATTTGGATATAACTAAATAGAGAGACTGTAGACGGTAGGGGCCCTCGGGCTTAATGAATCCCAACTGAGGTTTGATAAAGGCAATTAATAAGCCTCGGACCGTCTGCGTTCGAGGCTTTAGTTTTTCCTTTACAAAGGAGGTGTAAACTTGACAAAGCAAAGAGAAATCAACAAAGATATCGTGAAAGTCATTCAGGGCAAATTGGAATCGGCGACTTCTATAGTCATCACTGACTATCGTGGACTGAACGTGTCACAGGCAACTGATCTGAGAAGAGAACTTAGAGAAGCAGGTGTAGAGTACAGAGTACTCAAGAATACCCTGACCCGTCTGGCCGCCAAAGAAGCTGGCATCGAAGGTCTTGATGATACGCTGACTGGCCCCAATGCCATCGCATTCTCATCTGATCCCGTAGCAGCAGCCAAGGTGCTGTACAAATTCGCCAAAAGTTGCGATAAGCTGGAGATCAAAGGTGGTGTGCTGGAAGGTAAAGTAGTAACGGTTGAAGAGCTTAAAGCCCTTTCCGAACTGCCATCCAGAGAAGTATTGCTGTCTATGGTGCTGAGAAGCATGGTGGGACCGCTTACAAACTTCGCATCTGTGCTGAACGCGCCGCTTAGAGACTTAGTAGGCGTATTGGACGCAGTAAGAGAACAAAAAGAAGCTAACGCGTAAAAGCGAATTGAAAATATTAAAATTAAAAGGAGAACTACAATGTCTGAAAAAGTAACCCAAATTATCGATATGGTAAAAGAAATGAGCGTTCTGGAACTGTCTGAAGTCGTAAAGGCTTTTGAAGAAGAGTTCGGCGTATCCGCTGCTGCTCCCGTAGCTGCCGCTGCCGCTGCTGCTCCTGCAGCCGCTGCTGAAGAAGAGCAAACCGAGTTCGACGTAATCTTGACCGCCGCTGGCGACAAGAAGGTTGGCGTAATCAAAGCTGTTAGAGAACTGACAGGTCTTGGCCTGAAAGAAGCTAAAGCTGTAGTTGACGGAGCTCCTTCTGCTGTTAAAGAAGGTATCTCCAAAGAAGATGCTGAAGCAGCCAAAGCCAAATTGGTTGAAGCTGGTGCAAGCGCAGAGCTGAAGTAGCATTCAGAGAACTCGCACCCACATTGCTGTGGGTGCTTTTTTTTCTGTTGACAAACGATACAGGTGTGATAAGATATTAAAATGGCACGATTATGCTGTAGTCGTGCGCTCATTTTTGGCCTGCGGGCCTGGTTTTTAGAGCAATCTGGAGTAAATTATAGAAATGCTGGGGGTGGTTAAATGGCAAATTCTTTACCTGACGTACGTGCTGAACGGCACAGTTTCGCGAAGATTAAAGAAGTATTAGATATGCCGAATCTGATCGATATTCAGAGAAAATCCTACGACTGGTTTGTGGATGAGGGCCTAGCGGCGATGTTTCAGGACATCTCTCCCATTCAAGACTTCACGGGGAATTTACGCTTGGAATTTATTGAGCATTCCATGGGAGAACCGAAATATTCGGTAGCGGAAGCGCTAGAAAGGGATGTAACCCACTCTGCACCATTGAGAGTCAAGGTTCGCCTGATCAACACAGAGACAGGAGAAATCAAGCAACAGGAAGTTTTCATTGGAGAATTTCCCCTGATGACCAGAACGGGAACGTTCATCATCAACGGAGCTGAGCGGGTAATCGTATCCCAGTTGGTACGTTCGCCTGGTGCCTACTACAAGATTGAATTGAATCCTGACGGTAGCGATCTCTACAGTTCGACCATTATTCCCAACCGCGGTGCGTGGGTGGAATATGAAACGGATAAAGACGGATATCTGTTTACACGGATAGACCGTACTAGAAAAATACCGGCGACGGTATTATTTCGTGCGCTCGGGTACTCAACCGATGCACAATTATTGAAGCGTTTCAACAACGACGAACGTATTATCCACACCCTGGAAAAGGACAATACCACCTGTAAAGAAGAAGCTTTGATCGAAATCTACAAGAAATTGCGTCCGGGGGAACCCCCTACGGTTGACAGCGCGGAGAATCTGCTACGCTCCTTGTTCGGCGATCCCAAACGTTATGATTTGGGCAATGTCGGACGTTACAAGATCAACAAGAAGCTCAATCACGGCGCGAGCTTGTTTAAAAATGAAGAAGACGAAAAATTCAAGAGATACAATAGACAGTTGGATCTCGAAGACATCACGGCAGCCATGGATTATTTCCTGGAGCTGATGGACGGTAAACATGCATCGGATGACATCGACCATTTGGGCAACCGTCGTCTGCGTTGTGTGGGCGAACTGCTGCAAAACCAGTTCCGTATCGGCCTTTCCCGGATGGAGCGTGTCATCAAGGAACGTATGACCATCCAGGACATCGAGGCCGTAAGCCCCCAGAACCTGATTAATATTCGTCCGGTTTCTGCGGCCATCAAGGAGTTCTTCGGATCATCCCAGCTGTCCCAGTTTATGGACCAAACCAACCCGCTAGCGGAGCTTACTCACAAGAGAAGGTTGTCCGCACTAGGTCCGGGTGGTCTGTCCAGAGAGCGTGCCGGTTTCGAAGTGCGTGACGTTCACCATTCACACTATGGAAGAATGTGTCCCATTGAGACTCCGGAGGGCCCCAACATTGGACTGATCGGTTCACTGGGTACCTATGCGCAGGTCAACGAGTTCGGCTTCATTGAGACACCGTACAGAAAGGTGGACAAGGAGAAGGGCAGAGTTACCGAGGAAATCGTCTACGTAACCGCGGACGAAGAAGAGAAATACACCATCGCTCAGGCCAACGCGCCTTTGGATGATAACGGATATTTCATTTCCAACCGAGTCAATGCACGCCACGGAGAGGACGTTTTGATTACCGATCCGGCACACTGCGACTATATGGACGTAACACCTAAGCAGGTTTGGAGTATCGCTACGGCGCTTATTCCGTTCCTGGAGCACGATGATGCCAACCGGGCCCTGATGGGTGCCAACATGCAGCGTCAGGCTGTACCTCTTCTGTTGCCCGAAGCCCCCTATGTGGGAACCGGCATGGAGAAGAAGATCGCTGAGGATTCCGGTGTATGCGAGATTGCGGAAGCTGATGGCGAAGTCGTCCGGGTGACCGGAACCGAAATCGTGGTGCAGACTGAAAACGGCACTTTGGAAAAACACCACCTGGACAAGTACAAGCGTTCCAACCAAGGTACCTGCATCAACCAACACCCTATCGTCAAGAAGGGTCAGAAGGTGAAAGCCGGCGAAGTGCTGGCCGACGGTCCTTCAACTTCAGGCGGGGAGCTTTCCCTGGGTCGCAACGTACTGGTCGCCTTCATGACATGGGAAGGCTACAACTATGAGGACGCGATCCTCTTGTCTGAAAAAATGGTCAAAGATGACTACTATACATCGGTGCACATCGACGAGTTCGAATGTGATGCCCGCGACACCAAACTGGGTAGCGAGGAAATCACCCGCGACATTCCCAACGTGTCAGAAGAGAATTTGAAGAATCTGGATGCCACTGGCATTATCCGCATCGGTGCCGAAGTACGGCCCGGCGATATCATGGTCGGCAAGGTGACTCCTAAAGGGGAACAGGAATTGTCCTCAGAAGAGAAACTGCTTCGCGCCATCTTCGGTGAGAAGGCCAGAGAAGTTAGAGACAACTCCCTTAAGGTTCCCCACGGGGAAGAGGGAATCGTTGTCGATGTGAAACGCTTCGACCGTGAGAGCGGCGACGAGTTGCCAGCTGGTGTGAACCGACTGGTTCGCGTATACATCGCCAAGAAGCGTAAAATCTCCGTTGGAGACAAGATGGCTGGACGTCATGGAAACAAAGGTGTAATTTCCCGCATCTTGGCGGAAGAGGATATGCCTTACATGCCAGATGGCACCCCTGTGGATATCGTACTGAATCCGCTAGGTGTACCTTCCCGTATGAATATCGGGCAGGTGCTGGAGACCCATCTGGGGCTGGCCGCCAAGATCAAGGGTGAGAAAATCGCCACGCCGGTATTCGATGGCGCCAGCGAGAGCGACATCCACGATTGGTTGGCTGAAGTCGGTATAGGTAAATCTGGTAAGAGTACGCTTTACGATGGCCGTACCGGTTTACCTTTCGACAACAAGGTGACCGCGGGTTACGTATACATGCTGAAACTTCACCACTTGGTTGATGATAAGATTCACGCCAGAAGTACTGGACCGTATTCACTGGTAACCCAGCAGCCGTTGGGTGGTAAAGCCCAGTTTGGTGGACAGCGTTTTGGTGAGATGGAGGTATGGGCCTTGGAAGCTTACGGCGCAGCCCACACCCTGCAGGAAATCCTGACCGTCAAGTCTGACGACGTGGTTGGCCGGGTGAAAACCTATGAAGCCATTGTCAAAGGAGAGACCATTCCTGAGCCGGGAGTTCCGGAATCCTTCAGAGTACTGATCAAGGAAATGCAGAGTCTGGGACTTGATGTCAAGATTCTGAACCGCTTCGATCAGGAAATCGATCTGAGAACCGAAGACGAAGACGACGATCGCAAAGACGATTCACTAAGTTTCGACAGCAGCTATATGAAGGAAGAAAAGAAAGACATTGAGGAGAAGGATGAGAAGAAGGCTGTAGACGAGGATATCGATACATCCATTTTCGAGGATCTTCACCTGGGCGAGGATGATACTGAGTTTTCCGAGCATTTTCTGGAAATAGACTTGGAAGATGAAAAAGAGTAGTTGCTTAAATAGCGAAGGGAGTGACTTTGTTGGACGCTAACAAATTCGATAAGATTAGAGTTTCACTGGCTTCACCCGAGCAGATCAGATCCTGGTCCAGCGGTGAGGTCAAGAAACCAGAAACCATAAACTACAGAACACTTAAACCTGAGAAAGACGGCCTGTTCTGTGAAAGAATCTTTGGACCGACCAAAGACTGGGAGTGCCATTGCGGAAAATATAAACGCGTACGCTACAAAGGCGTAGTTTGTGACCGTTGCGGTGTGGAAGTGACCAAATCCAAAGTGCGTAGAGAGAGAATGGGCCATATTGAATTGGCCGCACCAGTTTCACACATCTGGTATTTCAAGGGAATTCCCAGCCGGATGGGACTGTTGCTGGACATCTCTCCCCGATCACTGGAGAAGGTACTCTATTTCGTCTCTTATATCGTAACTGATCCCGGCGAGACACCGCTCATCCGGAAACAGATTCTGACCGAAGCGGAACACCGTGAGTTCAGGAAGAAATACGGAGCGGATTTCCACGCGGGTATGGGTGCAGAAAGTGTACGCAAGCTTCTAGAAGAAGTCGATCTGGAAAAAGAGAGTGGTGAATTAAGAGAAACCCTGAAGACCGCGACCGGACAGAAAAAGGTTCGGGCAACCAGAAGACTGGATGCTGTAGACAGCTTCCTGTCCTCCGGAAACCATCCCGAGTGGATGGTCATGGAGGTTATTCCGGTGATTCCGCCAGAACTGCGGCCTATGGTCCAGTTGGACGGTGGACGTTTCGCGACTTCCGACCTGAACGACCTGTATAGAAGGGTTATCAACCGGAACAATCGTCTGAAACGCCTGATCGACCTGATGGCTCCGGATATCATCGTCAGAAACGAGAAGCGCATGCTGCAGGAAGCGGTAGATGCGCTGATTGACAACGGCAGACGGGGCCGGCCAGTAGCCGGACCGGGAAACCGTCCATTGAAATCACTGTCCGACATGCTCAAAGGCAAGCAAGGACGTTTCCGTCAGAACTTGCTGGGTAAACGTGTGGACTACTCCGGACGATCAGTTATTGTAGTCGGACCGGACCTGAAAATGAACCAGTGTGGCCTGCCCAGGAAAATGGCCTTGGAGCTATTCAAACCTTTCGTTATGAAACGACTGGTGGACGACGGAACTGCCTACAACATCAAAAGCGCCAAGCGCATGGTGGAAAAAGGGCATGACGCGGTCTGGGACGTATTGGAAGAAGTGGCCAAGAACCATCCGGTACTGCTGAACCGAGCGCCTACGCTGCACAGACTGGGCATCCAGGCATTCGACCCGGTGTTGGTTGATGGTAAAGCCATCCGCCTGCACCCGCTAGTATGTACTGCTTACAACGCTGACTTCGATGGAGACCAGATGGCGGTTCACCTGCCACTTTCCTTGGAAGCGCAGTCGGAAGCCAGACTGCTGATGCTCTCCGTTAACAACATTCTGAATCCTAAGGACGGCAAGCCAGTGGCTACGCCAACCCAGGACATGGTTTTGGGTACCTACTACCTGACTGTGGAAAAAGACGGTGTCAAGGGCGAGGGCATGATTTTCAAAGACTACACCGAGGCTATGCTGGCCTACGAGTTCGACGAAGTGAGCCTGCATGCCAAAGTGACCGTGCGCGTCAATGGCCATATGCTGCACACCACTGTCGGAAGGATGATCTTTAACTTTGAAATTCCCATTCCCGAGGAACTGGGATACTACAACGAGGAGATGGGCAAGAAGAAACTGGGTCAACTGGTTGCCGCCTGCTATGAAAAGTTAGGGGCCAATGCTACGGCTAATATGTTGGACGGCATCAAGGCGCTGGGTTACAAATACTCCACCAGGGCAGGTCTGACCATTTCGGTGGCAGACATAACCGTTCCGAAAGAAAAAGGAGCCATCTTGGATGCTACCACTAAAGAAGTGGATAATATCCAGAAACAGTTCAGACGTGGTCTTCTGACCGAGCAGGAGCGTTATGCCAAGGTGATAGCACTCTGGTCCCAAGCCACCGACGATGTGACCAACGCCATGATGAAATCTTTGGACCGGTTCAACCCGGTTTACATGATGGCCAACTCCGGAGCACGTGGTAACGTACAGCAGATCCGTCAGTTGGCGGGTATGCGGGGCTTGATGGCCGACCCTTCCGGTCGGATCATGGATATCCCCATTAAGGCCAACTTCCGGGAAGGCCTGACTGTACTGGAGTACTTCATCTCGACCCACGGTGCCAGAAAAGGTCTGGCAGATACCGCACTTCGTACAGCTGACTCGGGATACCTGACCAGACGTTTGGTCGATGTCTCCCAGGACGTCATTGTACGCGAGCTGGATTGCAAAAGTAAAAAGGGCATCACGGTGGCAGAAATCAAGGAAAAGAACAATGTCATCGAGCCGCTGGCGGAACGAATTGAAGGTCGCTATGCGCTGGAGGATATCTACAATAAGGATTCCGGCAAAGTTATCGTCAAAGGCGGAGAAATGATCTACGCGGACATGGCTGCCGAAATCACCGAGGCTGGCATCAAGCAGGTGACCATCCGTTCGGTCAGTACTTGTGAGACAGGACATGGGGTTTGCGCCAAGTGCTACGGCAGAAATTTGGCCAACGGCATGAAGGTGGAGATCGGAGAAGCCGTGGGAACCATCGCGGCCCAGTCCATCGGTGAGCCTGGAACCCAGCTCACGATGCGTACTTTCCATACGGGAGGTATTGCAGGAGACGATATTACCCAGGGTCTTCCCAGGGTAGAGGAGCTCTTCGAAGCCAGAAAGCCCAAAGGTAAAGCGATTTTGTGTTCCACTGCCGGCAAGGCGACTATCATGGAGCTGGAAGATGGTAAACGGGTTGTTGAAATCGTTGGTGGAGAAGCGGGCGTGGAAACTTACGCCATTCCCTTCAACGCCAAATTAACAATAAGAAATGGTGATGTGATCTCTTCCGGAGATACTTTGACAGAGGGTTCCATTGATCCTAAGGAACTCCTGAAAATTAAGGGTATCCGAGGAGTGCAGGAATACATCCTAAAGGAAGTACAGAAGGTTTACCGCATGCAGGGTGTAGATATCAATGACAAGCACATTGAAATTATCGCCCGTCAGATGACCCGCAAGGTCACAGTGGAAGATCCAGGAGACACCGAGCTTAGTATCGGCCAGCAGATCAATGCACCACAGCTGTTAAAAGCCAACCAGTCGGCCAAGGAAGCCGGTGGAGAACCGGCGGTTGCAATACCCATGTTGCTTGGTATCACCAAAGCTTCGTTGGCAACCGACTCCTTCTTCTCGGCAGCATCCTTCCAGGAGACGACCAGAGTACTGACCGAAGCCGCTATTAAGGGCAAAGTTGATCCGCTGATCGGACTTAAGGAGAACGTACTGATTGGTAAACTGATTCCTGCTGGTACCGGTCTCGCTAAGTACCGCAATGTGGAAATCGAAGTGGAAGAAGAAGAACCGGCACCGCCTTTGGTGGACGATTTTGTCAGTGATGAAGAATTGTTGGAAAGCCAAGCAGCCTCTCTTGACATCTAGAGGGCTTGGTGGTATTCTAATCAGGTTGCATAATAGGAGAGTGTGCGTATGTCCGTACATGAATTGACTGAAGCGGCAGCTTTCGTCGTCGGCACCAAGCAGACGACCAGGGCCATCGCCGAAGGACAGGCGAAAAAGGTGTTTCTTGCCAAGGACGCGGATCGGTTTCTGCAATCGGAGATTGAAAAGCTGTGCCAAGAGCATCAAATTCCCATTGAGGGTGTACCCACCATGTTGGAATTAGGCAGACAAGCCGGCATAGAAGTTAAGGCGGCAGTTGCCACCATCATAGGTGATGAACAATAGACGCTAAGTAAAGGGTAAGCAGAAAGTCAACTTTCTGCTTGCCATTTCATTGAATGAGAGGAGGGAAAAGAATGCCTACGATTAACCAATTGGTAAAACAAGGAAGAAAATCGGCAATCAAGAAGTCAGGCTCACCAGCCCTGAAAAACTGCCCACAAAAAAGAGGTGTTTGTACCAGAGTCTATACCACGACTCCGAAGAAACCAAACTCAGCACTTCGTAAAGTGGCACGTGTGAGATTAACCAACGGAATTGAAGTTACAGCCTATATTCCAGGTATCGGCCACGTACTTCAGGAGCACTCGGTTGTACTGATCCGCGGTGGGAAAATCAAAGATATTCCCGGTGTACGTTACCACATCGTTAGAGGAGCATTGGACTCATCCGGTGTTCAGGATAGAAAGAAATCCCGTTCCAAGTATGGAACCAAAAGACCAAAGAAGTAAACTAGATTGTAGAAAAAAGAGGTGAAACGATATGCCAAGAAGAGCAGGAGTACCAAAGCGCGAAGTATTGCCTGATCCTATCTACAATTCAACAGTGTTCACCAAATTGGTAAACCAAATCATGTTGGATGGTAAGAAGGGCCAAGCTGAGAAGATTTGCTACGGCGCCTTTGATATCATTGCAGAAAAAACAGGCAAAGATGCGTTGGAAGTATTCGAACAAGCTATGAACAACGTTATGCCCGTTTTGGAAGTGAAATCAAGACGTGTCGGTGGTGCAAACTACCAGGTACCCATCGAAGTAAGACCGGACAGAAGACAGACTCTGGCCATCCGTTGGATTACCAAGAATGTACGCGGTCGCGGCGGCAAGACCATGAGAGAGAAATTAGCTCTGGAATTGATGGACGCAGCCAACAACACTGGAACATCTGTGAAGAAGAAGGAAGACATACATAAAATGGCCGAGGCTAACAAAGCATTTGCCCATTACAGATGGTAATAAAGTAGATAGAAGAGTAGACATAGGTAAATAGGTAGAGGAGAAAGATATGGCTAGAAAAGTTAGTTTGAAAAAAACTAGAAACATTGGAATTATGGCCCATATTGATGCCGGAAAAACGACGACTACCGAGAGAATTTTGTTCTACACCGGACGGACCCACAAAATTGGTGAGGTTCATGACGGTGCAGCAACCATGGACTGGATGTCCCAGGAACAGGAACGCGGAATTACTATTACATCCGCGGCCACAACGTGTGAATGGAAAGATCATCGAATAAATATTATCGATACACCCGGACACGTTGACTTCACCATGGAGGTAGAGCGCTCCCTGAGAGTCTTAGATGGCGCTGTAGCCGTCTTTTGCTCGGTTGGAGGGGTAGAGCCCCAGTCAGAAACCGTATGGCGTCAGGCGGACAAGTACGGAGTTCCGCGTTTGGCTTACATCAACAAAATGGACCGTATGGGCGCCAATTTCTTCAACGGCGTCGATATGATTAAAGATCGTCTGGGAGCGAACGCGATTCCCTTGCAGATCCCCATCGGCTCGGAAGAGAACTTCAAGGGCATTGTGGATCTGGTGACTGGCGAAGCGATTATCTACACAGATGATCTGGGTAACGTCAGCGAAAAGGTTGAGATTCCCGGAGAACTCGTCGACACGGTAGCTGAATGGCGCGATGTGATGCTTGAGGCAGTAGCTGATACCAGCGACGAACTGACGGAAAAATATCTAGAAGGTGTAGAACTGACCGAAGAGGAGATCATGGAAGCCATACGTAAGGCGACCTTGGAAGTTAAGATCATCCCAGTATTGTGCGGTTCCTCCTTCAAGAACAAAGGTGTTCAGCCCTTGCTGGATGCAGTAATACACTACCTGCCCTCACCCGTAGACGTTCCTGCAATCGTAGGACAAGATGTGGATGATGCGGACGTGGTAGTATTGCGTCAGCCTGCAGACGAAGAGCCGTTCTCTTCTCTGGCATTCAAGATCATGGCTGACCCCTTCGTAGGAAAACTGACATTCTTCCGGGTTTATTCCGGAGTAGCTGCATCAGGTAGCTACGTGATGAACTCCAGCAAAGGCAAAAAGGAGCGTTTTGGACGTCTTCTGAAGATGCACGCCAACAGCCGTGAGGAAATCGCTGAAGTTAGAGCGGGCGACATTGCCGCTGCGGTAGGTCTGAAGAATACAAGCACAGGAGATACCCTTTGCGACATGAAGAAGCAGGTAATCCTGGAGTCCATGGAATTCCCGGATCCCGTTATTGATGTGGCCATTGAGCCTAAGACAAAAGCAGACCAAGAGAAAATGGGTATCGCGCTTCAGAAACTTGGTGAAGAAGATCCCACTTTCAGAATCCACACCGACGATGAGACGGGTCAAACCATCATCTCAGGTATGGGAGAGCTGCACTTGGACATCATCGTGGACCGTATGATGCGCGAATTCAAGGTGGACGCCACTGTAGGTAAACCTCAGGTTGCCTACAAGGAGACCCTCGGCAAAGCAATCCGATCGGAATCCAAATTCGCAAAACAGTCCGGTGGACGAGGCCAGTATGGTCACGTTATCCTCGAGATGGAGCCCCTTACACGTGGAACCGGATACGAGTTCGTCAGCGAAGTTGTCGGCGGATCCATTCCTAAGGAGTTTATCAAACCGGTTGACCAAGGTATTCGAGAAGCCATGCAAAGTGGCGTTCTGGCTGGATTCCCCACGGTGGACATCAAGGTTCGTTTGGTTGACGGTTCCTACCACGATGTTGACTCCTCGGAGATGGCATTTAAAGTAGCCGGATCCATAGCGTTCAAAGAAGGTCTGAGAAAATCCGGCGCTAAAATCCTTGAACCCTACATGGCGATCGAAGTGGTTATGCCAGAAGATTACATGGGCGATGTCATCGGCGATATCAACTCGCGTCGTGGTAAGATTGAAGGCATGGAAGACAGAGCAGGCGCCAAGGTTGTACGTGGAGATGTGCCATTGTCTGAAATGTTCGGATATGCAACAGACCTGCGTTCCAAGACCCAAGGTCGCGGAAACTACACCATGCAGTTCTCGCACTACGAAGAAGTGCCCAAGAATATTGCAGAAGAGATTATTGCCAAGAGACAAGGTAGTTAATTCTAAGAGAATATTTTAAAGGAGGCTATTAAAATGGCTAAAAAGAAATTTGAAAGAACAAAACCCCATATTAATATCGGAACCATCGGTCACGTTGACCACGGTAAAACAACTTTAACCGCGGCGATCACCATGACTCTGGCGAAAGCCGGTCTGGCTGAAGTAAGAGATTACGCAGCGATCGACAACGCACCTGAGGAGAGAGAGCGTGGAATCACCATCAACACCGCGCACGTAGAGTACGAAACCGAGAACAGACACTACGCACACGTAGACTGCCCGGGACACGCTGACTACGTAAAGAACATGATTACTGGTGCAGCTCAGATGGACGGAGCTATCTTGGTA
>DAOUPV010000061.1 GCA_030625965.1 Clostridia bacterium | reverse complement strand
TACCAAGATAGCTCCGTCCATCTGAGCTGCACCAGTAATCATGTTCTTTACGTAGTCAGCGTGTCCCGGGCAGTCTACGTGTGCGTAGTGTCTGTTCTCGGTTTCGTACTCTACGTGCGCGGTGTTGATGGTGATTCCACGTTCTCTCTCCTCAGGTGCGTTGTCGATCGCTGCGTAATCTCTTACTTCAGCCAGACCGGCTTTTGCCAGAGTCATGGTGATCGCCGCGGTCAAAGTTGTTTTACCGTGGTCAACGTGACCGATGGTTCCGATATTAATATGGGGTTTTGTTCTTTCAAATTTCTGTTTAGCCATAATATTGTATCCTCCTTTAGATATGCACGGACATCTAATCTCAATTATGTATATATTACCTCCTTGTCTGTTTACTTGTCAATCAAAGAAAATGAAAATGTTCCCGCAAGTGATTCACCAGCGGGAACATTCATTAGATGTCATATTTTCTTGTCATATCCTGTTACAGTCCGAGCGCCTCGGCTACCTTGTCCTTGGTTGCAGGCAGGGAAGTGATACGCACGCCTACTGCGTCATAAATGGCGTTGACGATGGCAGGTGCCGCCGGATTGACAGGAAGCTCTCCCATACCCTTGGCGCCATACGGTCCGTCAAGCACAGGCTCTTCCACAATCAAGCTCTCGATGTCCGGAGCGTCCGTGATTTTGGGTACACCGCATTTGACCAGGTTCGGGGTCTTGACGATGCCTTTTTCCTGTATGTATGCTTCGCTGGTACCATAACCGACACCCATCAGGGTACCGCCGGCTATCTGACCTTCAACCTGTTGTGGGTTGATGGCTTTGCCCAGGTCATTGGCTGCAATGATCTTCAGGACCTTGTACTCGCCTGTGGTCTCGTCAACTTCCACGATGGCCGCCTGGCTAGCGTAGCAGTACTGGGAGTGAATCTTGTAGGCTTGGGGATTCTCACCATCTTTCGGCAGGTTGTCCGCCGGCAGGGGCACTGTATCCGGAGCGGAGTGTTCTACCTCGCAACGTACGTTTCCACCTGTTTCCTGGAGTTTGCCGCTAAGGGCCTGCCAACTGATGACTTCACCTGTCTGGGTGTCTTCCACACCTTCCAGCACATAACGCACACGCCCAGCCTCCAAGCCATAGCTATCATTGAGGAAGTATCTCATGTTGTCCATGAAGCCTTCACCAGCCTGCTTGATGGCGTGTCCGGAGATATAGACCTGTCTGGAAGCCGTCGTCTCTTCGCCGTCGGGGCAGAGTCCCGTGTCATTGGAAATGACGCGGATGGCTTTGTAGGGGATGCCTGTCGCCGTAGCGGCAATCTGTCCCATTACGATGCCTGTTCCCTGGCCCATCTCGGATGCACCCTGGTAAACAGTGACCTCACCATCCACCAAGTCGCAGACCGCACCAGCCTTGTCGTTCAGTCCGGTACCCAGTCCTACATTCTTGTATGCAGAAGCGAAACCGACACCAATCTTCTTGTTCGGACCGGATGGTTTGAAATTGTCTTTCTGTTTTTCCCATGAATCGCGTACTGCTTCAATGGTGCCAATCAGTCCTGTGCCAGGCTCCACCGTCTGTCCGGTGATGGTCTGCCACCCTGGTCTCAAGGCATTCTTCAGGCGCAGTTCAATAGGATCCATATCCAGTTTCTCGGCCAGCATGTCCATCATCACCTCAGAGGCGAAGGCCACCTGGGTGCTGCCGAAGCCACGGAAGGCTCCAGCAGGAGTGTTGTTGGTGTAGTAACTGGTGGATTTGGTTTCCACGTTGGGAATGGTGTAAGGGCCGGCCGTACAAACGCCCGTCCGGAATGTCACCGGAGCACCCAAGGAATCATAAGCACCGGTATCCACCAACGCTTCGCCCTTGAAGGCCACCAGAGTGCCATCCTTCTTGGCGCCTACCTTGTAGGTCAGCCACTCGGCATGACGCTTGGTAGAGGCCATGATGGACTCCTCGCGGGTCATGGTGATCTTCACCGGTCTCTTGGTCATGTAGGTACCCAGCACGCAATGCAGCTGCACCGTGGGTTCTTCTTTACCACCAAATGCTCCGCCCGCCGGCGTAGCGATCACACGTACTTCGTCGCCAGACACACCCAGCATGTCCATCATCATGGTCTTGAAGGAATAACTGCCTTGGCTGGAGCTTAAGAGCACCAGTACGCCCTGGGCATCGTAATGCGACAGTCCGCATTCCGGCTCCAGGTACGCGTGCTCCACGAAGGGCACGTAGAAGTCGTTCTCTACGATTACGTCGCATTCCGCGAATCCCTTCTCAATGTCACCGCGATGCACCTGAGTCTCGCTCAGAGTCTTCTTGCCATGAAAGAACACTGTATCCGATTCTATGGCTTCCTGAGGTGTGAACACACCTGGCAGGTCTTTATACTCCACGTTGACCAGCTTGGCAGCTTCCTCAGCGATTTCTAAAGTCTCAGCGTATACAGCCACCACAGGGTCACCGACGTAGATGACTTCATCCTTGGCTAAAATCTGTTGATTCTTGGTGATCAGGCCGAATCGGTCGAATGCCGGAATGTCCTTGTGGGTCGCCACTGCTACCACACCTTCCAAAGCTTCCGCTTTGCTGGTATCGATAGACAGAATCTTGGCGTGGGCCCGCTCAGCATAAACTAACTTACCGTGCAGCATGTCCTTAAAGGAGCGGTCATCTGCAAAGATGGGCAGACCCATGGCTTTAGCCACCACGTCACGGCCGTAAGGGGATTCCCCTACGCCCAGCTCGCCCTGGGGCTCATGATGCTCCTCCTCGCCTCTCAGGAGGCGTCCTGCCAAGCGTACGGCCTCGATGATGCTTGTATAGCCAGTACAACGGCAGAGGTTGAATTTCAAGGCCTTCTTGATTTCCTCATCACTGGGATCCTGATTCGCATCCAGCAATGCTTTTGTGGACATCATCATACCTGGCGTGCAGAAACCGCACTGAATAGCGCCGGCCTGAATGTAAGCCTTCTGGATGGGATGCAGTTCCCCGTCCTTGTGCAGGTTTTCTAAAGTTTCGATCACCGCACCGTCCAGCTTGTCCATCTTGGTAACACAGGCCCGTTTGCCCTTGCCATCGATGACGACAGTACATGCGCCGCATTGGCCGGCATCGCAGCCGTTTTTAACACTATATAGGTGTTGCATATTTCTTAGGTAGGCCAGGAGCTTCTGATCTCCCTCTACCTCAGCATGTACCGTTTCCCCATTTAGGGTAAATTTAATCTCTTTCATAATATGTACCTTCCGTTTACTTTTTCTTGAGTGACTTTTCCGTTGCCTCTACAATTTTCTGGTATCCCGTGCAACGGCATAAATGTCCTGACAACGCCCGCCTAATCTCCTCTCTGGTATAGTCCTTTCCACTTTCCTTGAGCTCAGTCGCGGAAATCACAAATCCGGGAATGCAGAATCCACACTGGACCGCTCCCTCATCAACGAACGCCTGCTGTACATCGGAAAGTTTCCCGTCTACTTCCAGACCTTCTACCGTACGGATATCCTTGCCATCCGCCCAGGACGCCAAATAGATGCAACTGTCGATGCTTGTCCCATCGATGAGCACGGCACATGCGCCGCATTCTCCGACCCCACATCCTTGTTTCACAGAAGTAAGTCCCAGTTTGTCGCGCAGCACCTCGAGCAGGGACTCCCGCTCGTCGATTTCTACGCTTCTCTTGGTTCCGTTTACCGTCAAACTGATTTTCTTATGCATACTATTCACCTCCAACTTCAGCGATATCTATAATGGCACGCTCCGCCAATACTTTGATGAGTTGCTCCCGGTAGGCCTTAGAACCTCTCCAGGAATCCCTCGGACTCACATCTTCTAGCGCTTTTTCACCGATGGCCCTGGCATTCTCTTTGGTCAATTCCAGGCCCTTGGCAAACGCTTCTGTCTTGGGACAACGTACCGGCGTCGGTGACGCCACGCCGTATCCCAGGCGCAGATCTTCTATCTTGTTTCCAGATTTCTTGATCATCACAGCACATCCGATGGTCGCGATGTCCATGGATTTTCTCTGGGCGAACTTGGTGTATTTACCCTCATAGCCCGCGTAGTCTTCTTTTCTAATGATGATATCGGTCAAAAGCTCTCCAGGTTTCAGGTCCACCTTGCCCGGACCCAGGTAGAATTCCTGGATGGGCACCATGCGTTGGCCGCCTTCTGATGTAAGCACCAATTGGGCATTAAGACACACAAGCGTCGAACCGGAATCCGCCGAGGTGACGCCGTTGCAGACGTTGCCCCCGATGGTGGCGATATTTCTTAACTGCGGACCGCCCATGGTACCGCCGGCCTGACCCAGATAGTTGATATGCTCCTTGATGATGGCATCTTCCTCCAGCTGGGTGAAACTTACCACCGGGCCGATATGGATGTCGCCTTCTCCATCTATAGTGACTTTCTTCAATTCTTCAATCTTTATAATGCTGACCAAGCTGGCGCCAGACAACTTGCCTTCTCTTATTTTGATCAATACGTCAGATCCGGCAGCGATGGCAATACTGTCAAGGTCATCGCCCAAATATCTCAGAGCTTCTTCGACAGTGGTCGCTTCTCTGTATTTTCCTATATCGTACATATCTACACCTCCTCGGTTAAACCGGCGGCACTGAAATGCTCGAACAATCCCTGAGGATTCATCGGCAGCTTGTTCACTTCAACACCGGTGGCCTGCAGAATCGCGTTACGGATAGCGGGAGCCGGCGTGATGGCCGGGGGCTCGCCCAGCGCCTTGTTGCCATAAGGGCCGGTAGGCTCATAGGGCTCGACAAAGGCTACGTCCAACTGCGGCGTATCCATCAGTGTCGGCACCTTGTAGTCCAACAGATTGTTGTTTCTGGGTGCGCCGTTCTTGGGATTATACAACATGATTTCGGATAATGCGTATCCAAGTGACATGCTCATACCCCCATGTACCTGACCTTCGGCCAGTACCGGGTTGATGATCGTTCCGGAATCATGGATATTGATCAATTTAAGGATTTCCACTCTGCCGGTACGGATGTCCACTTCCACCTCGGCAGCACTGCCACCAAAGGCGATACCGTTGGTCTCCACAGTCGCCGTGACATCCGTAGCGATGGTGTCCGCAGTATGCCGGTTGTAATAGGAGTCCAACGCGATATCTTCAACGCTAGATACCCGTTCTCCGTTGTCTATTCTGACGATGAATCCGCCTTTTACATCCAAATCACCTTTTTCCAGGCTCAGCAGCGCGGATGCTCGATCCAGCACCTTGTCCTTGATGATCAGTCCGGCTTTCTTGACCGCCTTGCCGCCAACATAGGTCTGTCTGGAGGCATAAGCACCGGTATCGAACGGGCAAATATCCGTATCTGTGAATTCTTCGAAATGAACCATGTCGTAAGGGATACCGACGGTTTCCGCAGCCATCTGGCTAAATACGGTGGCCGCGCCCTGGCCGATCTCGGTCGCGCCCATCTGCAGGCAGACAGAACCGTCCTGGTTCATGACCATGCGGGCTCCGGCAATCTCCAAAGCCACAGGCCAGGTGGCCGTGGGATAGCTGAACAGGGCAAAGCCCACACCGCGGCGTTTATCACCCGTCTGGTGTGCATATTCGGCCCGTTTGGCGTCCCAATGGATGTACTCCTTGGCTGTCTTGACAATTTCAGGCAGCTCGCAGGTATTGATGGTTATGCCAGACAGCTTGTCCTTGAAGCCCTGGGTGACCATGTTGATTTCTCTCAGTTTCATGGGATCCATATTCATGGCCTTGGCGATGTTCTCCACATGGGATTCCACCGCAAAAGTAATCTGGGGAATACCATAGGCGCGCATGGCCGCCGCCACGGAGCAGTTGGTGTAGGCTGTATAGCCCTCGTACTTGGTGGCCAGTTCCGCCGGGTAGGTACGATAGAAGTTGCCGCCCATCTTGCCTACCTGGGAATGGCCATGGGCCGCATATGCCCCGCCGTTACCATAATTTGTCAGCTCTCTGGCCAGGAATCGTCCGTCTTTTCTGACACCGGTCTTCATATAGAAACGTGCGCCGTGACGTGTCCTGGTGCAGCTCATGCATTCTTCTCGGTCCATATCGTACATGACTGGTCTGCCGCCCAGCGCCAGCGACATAGCTGCCACCAGAGGCTCGATGCAGACGTCCTGCTTATTGCCGAATCCGCCGCCGATGATAGGCTTGATGACCCGGATCATGCCCGCCGGCATATCCAGCGCCTGGGACAGAATCCGTCTGGTGATATGGGGAATCTGGGTGGAGGTTACCACCACCAGCCGTCCATTACCTTCGGTATAGGCATAGGCCACGTGGTTCTCCATATGGCAATGCTGTACCGGCAACACTTCCAGGACTTCCTCGAAGACATAATCCGATTTCTCAAACGCTTCATTGATGTCCACGTCACCCACCGTGTAGGAGTTATGTCCTGTGATGTTCTTGCTGCCTTCGTGAATCTCGACTGCGTCGTCCTTCAGCGCTTCTTCCGCGTCCAGATAGAAGGGCAGCTCCTCATATTCCACAGTAATCAGTTTAAGCGCCTTCTGGGCGATTAGCTCGTCGACCGCCACTACGGCCGCGACCTCATCTCCGTAAAAACGGACCTTGTCCGTCAATGCTTTTCTGTCAGCTTTATCCTGATGCGAAGGATCCAAGCTGTAAGGGTGACCCGCAGTAGGGAAATTGCCACACGGTAGATTATCCGGCGTGAACACCTTTACGACCCCTTCCAAAGCTTCCGCTTTGGCCGTATCGATACTCTTCACGAAGCCGTGGGCGATGGTGCTGCGAAGCACCTTGGCATACAGCATGTTGTTCCTGCCGATGTCTCTGGTGTACTGCGCCTTGCCCGTCACTTTGGCTGCGGCGTCTTTCCTCTTGTAACTTTTACCAACAGTAGTAAATTCCATAACCTCTCCTCCCTAAAATACAATTATAACTGTTTCCAAACCTCGAGAGCTCTTTCTCTTGACTTGGCATAGATGGCTTGTTCGTCGATGCCTTGGAGTATTCTGTCTTTCATTACGATCTTTCCGTTGATGATGGTGGTGTCCACTTGTCTGCCCATAACACCGAACAGCAGGTGACTATTGATGTTGTCTGCGCTCACCGGAGTCGGCGGGTTGTAGTCGACTACGACCACGTCTGCGTAATAGCCTTCCTTCAGCTGACCTACGTTGCCGGCAAAATGCTGGTTCACGATGTTTGCGTTCTCCGCGAAGAGCATCTCGGGCAGTTCTCCCCAGGCTACGTTGGAGTCTTTGTTCTCATGCTTGTGGATGATGTTGCCCACCTTCCAGGACTCGAACATGTCGAAGGTATAACCGTCGGTACCAAGACCTACGTTCACACCGCGTTTCTTCATTTCCATCAAGGGAGAACAACCTACTGCATTGCCCATGTTGGACTCGGGGTTGTGCACTACCTTGACCTTGCTATCTTTCAGAATGTCTATTTCTTCGTCGTCCACGTGGATACAGTGTACGGCGATGCTGTTCTCGTTCAGGATACCGAAATCATTCCAACGCGTAATGACGCGCTTACCGTATTTGGCCAATGAATCTTCCACATCCTCGATGCCCTCGGCACAGTGTACGTGGAATCCTGCATCCTCTCCAGCCATAGCCGTGAGACATTTATCCATGGTCTCGTCGGAGACGGTCATGGATGCGTGCAGACCGAACATGCCTTTGAACATATCGGACTCATCTTCCTTACCAACCAAGATGCCAGCCATGTTCTCCCGGATGCCCTCTTCGGCGATTTCCACGCCGTCACGGTCAGATACTTCATAACAGGTGGACAGACGCACGCCAGTATCTTTTCCAGCTTCCTGGATCATGCCCAGAGAACCGGTAATATGGTAGGGGCTGGCATGGTGGTCCATCACAGTAGTCACACCATTCTTGATGCCTTCGATCAAGGGGACAGCCGCACTATAATACACGTCTTCCAAAGTGAGAAGCTTGTCCAACTTCCACCATACGTTGTTCAGGATATCGCTGAACTTCCTGGCAGGCGGGGCGTCAATAGCCATGCCTCTGGCCAGTGTGCTGTAGAAATGCTGGTGGGTATTCAAGATACCGGGCATGATCAGTCTTCCTTTGGCATCCATGTATTCCGCATCCGCATATTTGGCCTTCAGATCAGCCGTTGCGCCGACTGCCTTGATCTTGTTGCCATCAATCAATACTGCTCCATTTTCCATATAAGGTAGATCATTGTCCCTGGTAACCAGGCGACCATTTCCAATTAATAACATTTGTTGCCTCCATTCACTTGTTATACATCTATACATTATATATATATTCTAAGAAATCTACGGAATTCCTTCCTCAAATCTTCTCTTTTCAAAAAAAGGGCTGAATGATATTCAGCCCTTAGTCCATGTCGTGTCTATGATGTTTTACAACCTATCATTCACGTTCGGATTATGCGGAAAAGAGCCAAGAATAATCGGTATAGCACTGATAGATCAGTGATGCGATACCAGCATCGAGTGATGCGTCATCACATTTACCGCTCTGGTCGAATTCAATGACTGTTTCTTCTTCCAGACGAATCTTGAATTTTGGTTTGTCTCCATCTCTCAGTAGCAGGAATCCTTTGTTCTCCGAATCTACGAAGTCCGCTTCGCTCCAGAACAAGGTGAATTTCTCCTTGTATGGTGCTCCGCCGTACGGACAGAATATCTCGCAGTTGCCGCACTCGTTACACATGCCATCCATGTGAACGATCTGGCCTCTACCGTCGATCTCCACCGTCACATTGGCCCGGTTGGGGCAGACTTCCATGCAGATCTCACAGACTTCCTGACATCCCAGGCAACGTTCGCCTTCGGATGCGTCGTCTTTCTGCACTTCCAAATTACCCTTACGGTCCCAAATCTTTTCTTCTCCCAGCTCATAGCCGTCAACGGAGAGATCCAACTCGGTCTTTTCTTTGGCCAGGATATCTCTGGCAGCCGCCGTTGCATCAGCAATGGCTTTGACTACAGTAGATGGTCCCAAGCGCACGTCGCCACCCAGATATACACCCGCTACGCTGGTTTCACCAGCAGCGGAGATCTTAGGTACGCCGTTTTCAGTTTCGATGCCCAATCCATTGAGGAAACCGTCATCCACTTTTTCTCCGATGGAGGAGATCAGTGTGGTGCAGTCCACATCCTTGAATTCGCCAGTCGCTACCGGACGTCTTCTTCCACTCTCGTCCGCTTCACCCAGTTCCATAACTGCACAGCGTAATTTGCCGCCAGACAGGGATACGGGATTCAACAGTTCTTTGAAGAGTACGCCATCCTCAAGAGCCAATTCCAGTTCCTCGGCATCCGCCGGCATCTGTTTCTTGGTTCTTCTATAGACGATGGAAACGTCTTTCACACCGGATAGGCGTGTCGCCGCTCTGGCTGTATCCATGGCCGTGTTACCGGCACCGGCAACCACTACGTGTTCGCCCAGATCAAGCGCTTTTTCTTGCTTGTAATCCTTCAGGAAGGTGATGGCGTTCAGTATGTCCGCATCACTTGCTTCCAGCTTGATGTTATTTTCTTTACAGGCGCCCAATCCCAGGAATACATAATTGTATTCTTTCTTCAACTCATCCAGTGAGAAGTTGGGATCAACACCCATCTTGAATTCCACGCCTGCTTTGCGGATCATCTCCACATCAGTCATGGTTGTTTCGGATGGAATACGGAACTCAGGAATCACTTGGCTAACGGTACCGCCAGCTACCTTTTCCTTGTCCATCACAGTTACGCTCAGTCCACTTTTTCTAAGGAACCAAGCTGCCGCCAATCCTGCAGGACCTGCGCCTACGATGGCCACTTTGGCATCGCCGGTAAGAGGCGCCGGAGTCAGTTTCTCGATGGCACCTTTGGCTGCATTGTCGAAGGCTACCTTCTTCATCTCGCGGATGGCTAGTGACTCGTCATAGTCCAGACGGGTACATTTGAACATGCACTGATGGTCACAGATGGTGCCTGTCACGCCGGGAAGCGGATTCTTGGTGGTGATCACCTCGAAAGCCTCGTCATAGCGTCCTTCGCTCACCAGCTTCAGGTATTGGGGAATATCCTGTTCGATCGGACAACCCACAGCACAAGGAGCCATGAAGCAATCCAGCAACGGTAATACTTTATCGGTTTTTCTGGAATCAACCGGTCTGTATTCCTTGCGGTGTGTTTCTCTGTCAAATGCCGTGTCAGCCAGCTTTTGCAGCGCTGCCACGTCGATGGTCGCCGATTTCTTGGCACCCTCGAACAGTTCAGCCATCTGGGTCAGACGCATGTAACCGCCCGGTTTCAGAATGGTGGTCGCCAAGGTGATCGGTGCGATACCCGTATCGAAGATCTCTTTAATATTGAAGAAATCAGCACCACCGGAATAGGAAATCGGCAGTTTGCCTTCAAATTCGGTAGCGATGCGGGTAGCCAGATTGATGGTCAACGGATACAGGGCCCGGCCGGACATGTACATCTCTTCTCCGGGCAGTTCGCCGCGTTTGATCTGAACCGGCAGGGTATTGGACAACTTGACGCCAAATCCCAGGTTCAGTTCCTTGGCATAGTCCACGATGCGGTGCACCATGGCCACTCCGTCTGCGTACTGTAGATCATGGGTAAAGGATTCTTCTTTCAGTACGATATAATCATAGCCCATGTCGTCAAAGGCTTTTCTTACATAGTCATAGCCAAGCAGAGTCGGATTCATTTTAATGAACGTATTCATTTTCTTCTCACCCAGCAGGTAACGGGTGATCGATTCGATCTCTTCTGGCGGACAGCCATGCATAGTTGATAAGGTTACGGAATTGCAGATGTTAGGACTAATCGCTTCTACATAGGTTGCATCCAGATTCTCGAATTCATTGATGCGGTCCAGAAGGGCCTGCTTGCACTCTTTGAAGATATCCGTGCTGCCGGCATCCTTCAGGCCTTCGATATAAGCGTCCATCTTCGGCGTCTTGATGCCTTCCAGATCGTATCCCACACTCATATTGAAAACAAAGGATTTGTCTTTGCAGATTCCCAGCTCCCGTTCAAGTACATACAACAGGAACCAACCTTTTACATACTCATCGAACGCGCCTTGTATGGAAAGTTCAGTTGACCATTCCGTATTGTAGCACTCGTCCTCAGCTTTGATGCAAGGCTTGGGGAATTCTAATTCATCTAATATTTGTACTGTTTTCAGCTCAAAGAATCTCGAGCCGCCCAGATAAGATGCCACAATGTTTTGGGCAAGTTGGGTATTGGGGCCCGCCGCGGGGCCGATGGGAGTAGCTAGTTTCTCTCCAAATAACTCTAGACCATCATTCTCAGTCCGGTAAAATTTATCCTTGGGAACGCCGAAAATTGCCGATTCGCTTGCATACTCTTGCAAGCACCAGTCCAACAGCTGTCCAAAAGGAATCTGTCTCATTTTATCACTCACGGGTAAACCCTCCTCTTGAATGGTGGAGGGGGTCCCGGCCTAAAGTCTTAGACCGGGACCCCTAAAAAAGATGTTTGTTAACTTAAATTTATCTGCCGCCCATGGTCAAAGCCATAACTGCTTTGGCAGTGTGTAATCTGTTTTCCGCCTCATCGTAGATTACAGATTTAGGTCCGTCGATAACGGAATCTTCTACTTCGTTGTTACGGTCAGCAGGCAAGGCGTGCATGTAGATAGCCGTGTCTTTGGTCATGTCCATTCTTTCCTGGGTGCACTTCCAGTCTTTGCAGGCTTCCAAGCGGTCGTCTACAACTGCTTCACTTTGGTCGGCAACCCAGCTGCCCCAGTTTTTAGGGATAACTACGTCAGCGTCACGGAATGCTTCGTCGATGTCATGGCTGATTTGGAAGGATCCACCGTTTTCCAGTGCGTTTTGCTTGGCTTGCTCAATAGCCCAGTCAGGTAGTGGATAACCTTCAGGATAAGCCAAGGTAACGTCCATGCCGTATCTCGGGAAGAGAAGAGCCTGAGTCAAAGGTACTGAAATAGGCTTCTTGTGGCTGGTAGCGTATGCCCAGATAATAGAAACTTTCTTACCTTTCAGGTCGCCCAGTTTCTCGATCATGGTCATCAGGTCAGCCGCACCTTGCATGGGGTGATAGAGATCACACTGCAGGTTCAAAATGGGTACTGGTGAAGCGGCAGCCATCTCACGGATGTATTTGTTTCCGACTTCCCAGAAGCAGTTTCTGCAAGCGATGGCATGGCCATAGCTTCCCAGGATTTTAGCGGTATCTTTAGCTACTTCACCGTGGGAGATCTGCATGGTGCTGGTATCCAAGAAGTGTGCGTGAGCACCCAACTGGGTAGCGCCAGCTTCCATGGAGTTTCTGGTTCTGGTAGATGCTTCGAAGAACATCAGGAACACAGTTTCCATGGGAAGGATCGGAGTCAGTTCGCGCATGGCGAACTTCTTCTTCAGGTCGAAGGATACTTCCATCAAAGTATCGATCTCTTCTTTGGACCAATCTTGCAAGGTAATGAAATGTTTTCCTCTGAATAAGCTTTTCATCGTTTTTCCTCCAAATAGACTATTTTACAAAATTCTTAGTGTAGTTGATGGGGATTGCTGCGTACATAGCCGCGGCTTTCACCAATTCGCTCTTCCAGGTTTTCTCGTTGGGAGCGTGGGCTTGGTCTTCGTGTCCAGGTCCGAATCCAACTACTGGAATGTTGTGTCTACCCATGATGGCTACGCCGTTGGTAGAGAAGGTCCACTTGTCGATAACCGGCTCTTCATCAAACAATCCTTTGTAAGCGGTTGCCAATGTTTGGGTTGCAGCATGCTCCTCAGGAATTACCCACGTCGGGAAGTAGCAGTCCTGGGTGTATACCAATCCGGTCCATGAAGGTCTGTCGTACTTGTAAAGGCTGACAATGCCGCCTGCTTCTTTAACAGCCGGAAGTCTTCTGACTTGCTCCAATGCTTCCTGCCATGATTCTCCGTCGGTAAGTCTTCTGTCGATAGAGATGCTGCAACCGTCTGCTACGGCGCAACGGGAAGGTGTTTTTCCGAAAATCTCGGATACAGCCAAGGTGCCTTTGCCCAGGAATTCGTCGTAAAGCAGGTTCTCGTTCAGAGCCTTCAGCTCGTTGATGATCGGAGCCATTTTGTAGATGGCGTTTTCGCCACGTTCCGGAGCGGAACCATGACAGGAAACACCAGATACTTCAACCTTGATTTCCATTCTGCCTCTGTGTCCGCGGTAGATACGGCAGCTGGTAGGCTCGGTAGAAACCACGAACTCAGGTTTGATGCCGCCTTGTTCAATCATGTACAGCCAGCACAGTCCGTCGCAGTCTTCCTCTTGTACGGTACCTGCTACCAGCAGAGTGTATTCATCTTCCAGGCCAAGATCCTTGATAATCTTACCAGCATATACCATAGAAGCCATACCGCCTTCTTGGTCACTGCCGCCACGGCCCCAGATTTCGTCGCCGACAACTTTGCCTTCGTAAGGGTCGCAATCCCAGTTTTTGATCTCGCCAATACCAACGGTATCAATGTGGGCGTCCATAGCAACCAGGTGAGGTCCGTTACCGATATAACCCAATACGTTACCTTGTGGATCGATTTCAACTTTGTCGAAACCTACTTTTTCCATTTCCTCAGCGATTCTCTTTACGACTCTTTCTTCGTCGCAAGATTCACTCGGAATGGCAATCATGTCGCGCAGGAACTGAGTCATGTCCTCTTTGTAACT
>DAOUPV010000033.1 GCA_030625965.1 Clostridia bacterium | reverse complement strand
CTTCGCAGGAGATTCGAACTCCCGACCTGCTGATTACGAAACAGCTGCTCTGCCACTGAGCTAACGAAGCTTACCTTATACATATTACGGTTTTCACTGATTTTGTCAAGACAATCCGTAACATTTCTGGTAATTCTCCGTGTGGCTCACTCCAGTGCCTGCTTATGCTTCTTGATAGCCTTGTAACCCGAAATGATATCACTGATATCCTCGGTGATCTGGCTCTGCCGTTCCCGTCTATAGAGAAACTCCAGTTCTTCCAACCGCTCCTGGATATTCTTCTCGGCCGACTGCATAGAAGCCAGACGGCTGGCATTTTCAGTAACCAATGAGAAACAGAATGTGCGATATAAACTGATAAAGAAGATCTGTTGAATCAGGTCAGATAAGACACGTTCCCGGTCCATCAACACGACCGGAAGTGACTTGGAATTCCAGTCCTCAGGTTTCCTGGTGAGACCTGCCAGATCAAGCGGGAACAGGGTTTCCTGCACCTCCTTCATGGAGGCCTTACCGATCGGCTTATTGTAATAGAGCAGGATTCGACCAACGGGCCGCTCCTTTCTCCACTCATCAATACTTAAGAGAATCCGTTGCACCACTGGTGTGATGCCCGCCTCAGTCTGTGGCACACCGAAAAACTGCGCCACCTTGTGCTTCCTCTGCATCCTGGTCATAATCTGGTAGCCGATAGCAATCAGCTTATCATTCTTACCAGCAGGTATCTGGGGCAATGCGTACTCTACAATCCGCTCGTTGAAGCGGCCTGTGAGACCAAAATCCGAACCGAAGACCAGGTGTATGGTCTGGCCTTCATGCTCCTGCAGGGCAGGCAGAGGTTCATCCTCTTGAGCGAACAGCATATATAAGGAATCACTAAGCACGTCCCCATAGGACCGTGAAGCATCCGCCGCATTCTGAAAATGCAGAATGTTGCTGGAAGCGTAAGCCTTCATGGTGCTCACGATAGATTCCAGGCTGGATGCCGAATGTATGCTCTTTTGGATGGATTTTAGACTGCGCATCTATACTGCCAACTCCTTCTTAAGAAGATCTCCCACCTGTTTCAGGAAAGCTTCTTTCAGTCCCGGATCGAGCGGCTTGTCACCACGCATGGCCTGTTGCAAGTCCTCATCTTCCCGTACCAAATGTCTGATCATCTCTTCCGCCTTGGCCACATCATCCAAGGCGATGGGTTCCAAAGCATCAGATACAGCCGCCAAAAGCACGCCCATCTGCTCCGTGACCTCAATAGGCTCGTACTGGACCTGGGAGAGCACCTGTCTGATGCGCTGCCCCTTGTCCAAGATCTTCCGGGTCGCCTCATCCAATCTGGATCCGAAACTGGCAAACATCTCCAGCTCCTCGAACTGAGAATAGGTGAGCTTCAACGCGCTGGTGATTTCCCGATAGGCCGGCAGCTGGGTCTTGCCCCCCACCCGAGATACACTTGTTCCTATACTCACGGCTGGCAGGTTGCCCTTATGATACAACTTGGGCGATAGATAGATCTGCCCGTCGGTGATGGAAATCAGGTTGGTCGGTATATAGGCAGAAAGGTTCTCCGCCTGGGTCTCGATAATGGGCAGCGCTGTAATCGATCCTCCTCCATGTTCATCTGTCAGGTGGGTCGCACGTTCCAGAAGACGGGAATGGATATAGAAAATATCTCCAGGATAGGCCTCACGGCCCGGCGGGCGTTCCAGCAGTAAGGATATCTCGCGATAAGACCGGGCATGACGAGTCAGATCGTCATAGACGATCAAGACATCCTTGCCCTTATGCATGAAATATTCCCCGATGGAAGTGGCAGCATAGGGTGCGATATAGGAAATACCCGGTGGTTCCTCCGCACCGGCCACCATGATGATGGTATAGGCGAGTGCACCTCTTTCCCTCAAAGCCCGTATGATCCTAGTGATGGAACTGATACGTTTTCCCACAGCACAATAAATGCAGATTACATCCTCATCCTTCTGGTTGATGATGGTATCAATGGCAATAGCCGTCTTCCCGGTCTGCCGGTCTCCCAGGATCAGCTCGCGCTGTCCTCTACCGATAGGCACCACGGAATCAATGACCTTAAGACCGGTCTGCAGCGGTTCATAGACAGGGGCCCTGTGCATGATGGGTGGCGCTTCCTGCTCGATTGGCAACCTAGCCTTCTCCTCGATGGGTTTGCTCTCATCATCGAGTATCTCACCCAATGGATTGATGACCCGGCCCAGCATATCCTCAGAGATGGGTATATCCGCAACCCTATAAGTCCGGCGAACCTGGTCGCCCGCCTGGATATGCTCATAGCTTCCCAACAGGACCACACCGATTACATCGGGATCCAAATTGAACACCATGCCCATGGTATTCTTGGGAAACTCGATCAGCTCCTGGTTCTTGACCGAATGCAGGCCCAGCACCAGCGCGATGCCCTTGTCCACGGACAGCACCGTACCACTTTCCTCGATATAGGGATCCCTGGGAAAAGAACGTGATGTCTCTTTTACCGCCGCATCCAATTTGGTCAATTGTTCCCTAAGCATGGATCACACCTCTTCAATAACCTGTCTCAGGTTCTTCTCCGATTCGTCCAGATATTTGCGCAGATGGCTACTGATGGTCATGGTCTCGAACTGCAGCTCGTACCCCAGAACAAAGTCATCTTTGACAACATACTCCACCTGTTGAAGGTCCTGGATCTTGCTAGCCAATACGGCCCTGAATTTATCCTTGTCACCCCCATCCAACGGATAAGCGCTGCGTAACGTAATGGCACGACTCTTTGTGCTCTTGTCCCCGAAGACCGTTTCGTCCAGCTGTTCCACCTTACGTAAGAAGTCCTCGAAGAAAATCTCTTGAAGATCCAGTCCCGCCACGTTTTTCAGGATATGCTCCGAAAGTATGACTGCATTGCTGCCCAAGTTCTTGCGCAGTTTGGACAGGAAGATTTCCCGCTCCTCGGCCACCTCATCCAGATAGGCCTGCCGTTTGAGACTGGCTTCCTCCTGGTAATCGGCCAGCAGTTCCTCTTTACGATCCTTGGCTTCCGACTTGGCCTGCTCCATTAATTCTTCTGCCTTGTCGGCCAGCGTCGTTTTCTTCTCCAGATAGGTCCTGATCAGCTCGTTGGCCTGCTCCATTTTCTCATGGGCCTCCAGCTGCATCTGGTTGATCCGTTCCTGACGATCCTTCATCACCTGAAGGACCGGTTTGTAAAAGAACTTCTTGAGCAACCAGATCAATATCAGGAAGTTGACCATCTGTGCTACGATTTCAAACCAATTAATGGACATACTGCTACCCTATGACCAAATTCCAGAACGGATTGGCGAACAAAAGAATCATGGCGATCACAAAACAATAAATCGCGGTAGATTCGATCATGGCCAGACCCACGAACAGGGTTCTGGATATGGTGTTGGCCTCATCGGGCTGCTGGGCGATGGAGCGTAGCGCCTGCGCGACCGCGTTGCCTTCTCCAATAGCTGGTGCTACTGACCCAATGGCCATAGTCAAGCCGGCTACAATGATGGATGTCATTCCTATCAAACCAATTGAATCCATTACTATTCCTCCTCATATATTAAAAATCTATTTGGTAGTCTTCTCTTTATGCTGGATGCCAGATGCGATATACACGATTGCCAGTATGGCGAAAATGTATGCCTGTATCACCCCTGTCAAAAGGCCAAGTAGCTGGATCACAACGGGAAACAGAAGTGGGATCACACCCAGCAGGATGGCGATGATTACCGTCGAGCTCATCACATTGCCATAAAGACGGATGGCCAGGGACAGTGTCCTGGATATCTCGCTTATAATATTAAACGGGAGCATGATGGGATTGGGTTTGGTATATTCCCTCAAATAATCCCTCAGGCCATGCTTACCGATGCCGAATATAGGCACGGCCAGAAAAACACAGAGCGACAGCGCGATGGTCGTATTCAGAGATCCCGTGGGGGCGATAAATCCCGGCACGATGGAGAATACGTTAGCGCATATGATAAACAGGAAGAGAGTGGCCACAAATGGCAGGAATGGTTCAGGATCCTGTTGTGCGATATCCCTAATCTGTTTCCCACTTACTTCCATCACGGCCTCCAGCAGATGCTGCGAGGGTCTTAGATCTTTGGCTTTCCTCAGGGACCTGGTGGCAAAGAAGCAGAACAACGTGAGTACAGCCATGGTCACCCAGGTGAACACCAGTGTTGCCGTGATACGCACGAAGCCCCATTCGAAATAGACGATACTGCTTGGGTCAATATTCATGGCCTTCCTCCTCGGTATTCTTTGACGCCAGCTCTTTTTTCTGCCAACGCACCATGAAAAATCGAACGCTCATCACACCTAGAAGGGCTAACAGCATCACAGCAAGTCCTTGCCCTCTCAGCAGGTAAAAGCCGCCAAGCAGGATGACCATACGTACAAACGTACCGATAAGCATATATACGGCCGGATGCTTGTGTCCCGCCAGTCTTCTAACACTCAAATAGAGTCCGCCGAAAAAGACCAGCCCCAACATCAGTCCGATTAGATATCCTACAATATACATGCTCAGTCCTCCTTACTTTTATCCTTGATCCAGCGCCAGGCATTGAAACAACCGATGACCACACCGACGAACAACAACGTCAATGTCCAGGAAAATCCAGCCTGGTATCGCCGGTCGAGAAATACACCGAGTGCAATGCCGGCCAATGTGGGCATGGCGATAGACCAGCCGATGATGCCGAAAAGCCCTAGGCCAAACAAAATTTCCTTGCCTTCCTTCTTGGCTTTCAGCTTCAGTTTGGCTTCTGCGTTGATGGTCTCACATAGCTTGTCTTCTGGAGTCTTGACATCGTCTTTGCCTTTATCTCTCTCCTTATCCATATCCATCCCCTACTTTTCCAATTCCACAAAGCGCTTCATGGCATCAACTTCCATCTTGACCAGCACTTCCCTGGCCTTTCTCTCCATATCATCTACCTTAAGAAAAGTCTCCCTCAGGTTCCTTTCCAATTTCTCCAGCGATACCCCCTCGATGGCCTGCAGACAGGCCACCTTGACCTTGTCACCGCGCTTCACCAGGAAACCCTCGTTAACGGCGAAGTACCGTTCATGGTGATCCTGATACACCGTCAGGATACCGGCCCTGAGACTCCAGGTCGCATCAATATGTTTGGGAAGGATCTGGAAATAGCCCTCCCGACCCGGCGCACTCACTTTGTAGGTCTCCTCGTCCAGCAAGGTCTGGTTGGGTATGATCAGCTTGATTCTCATGCTTCACCCTCCCTTGCTTTCTTCTTCACGTCCGCTTCTTCTATATTGCCGATCATGTAGAGGTCACTTTCCTCATGTTCGCTGAAATCATCATTCAAGATGCGTTCACAACCTGTAAGCGTATCCTCTAACTCCACCATCTTGCCCGGTATACCGGTAAACTGTTCCGTGGTGAAGAAGGGTTGGGTCAGGAAGCGCTCGATGCGTCTGGCCCGGTACACGATATTCCGATCATCGTTGCTCAGTTCCTCCACACCCAGCATGGCAATGATGTCCTTCAGTTCTTCGTACGTAGCCAGCGTCTTCTTAATCTCCCGGGATATCTCATAATGTCTTATGCCCAACACCGCTTTGGAGAGCATCTTGGAGCTGGATTCCAGGGGTTCGATGGCCGGGTAGAGTCCTTCACTGGCCCTCTTCCTGGAAAGTACCACCGAGGCCGACAAGTGGGAGAATGTATGGGTAGCCGATGGATCGGTAAAATCATCCGCCGGTACATAAACCGCTTGGATTGAAGTGATGGATCCTGTCACAGTGCTGCTGATGCGTTCCTCCAGTTCGGACAGTTCAGTGGCCAGTGTCGGCTGGTATCCCACTCTGGAGGGCATTTTACCCATCAGGCCGGATACCTCAGAACCAGCCTGGATGAATCGGAAAATATTGTCGATCAGAAGAAGTACATCCTTCTTGTCATGATCTCTGAAATATTCAGCCATACTGAGCGCCGCGTGGCCCACCCTGAATCTGGCGCCCGGCGGTTCGTTCATTTGGGCGAAGATGAGCGCCGTCTTGTCCAGCACTCCCGCCTCTCTGATTTCACGGTAAAGCTCCTCCGCTTCTCTGGAGCGCTCTCCGATACCACAAAAAATACTATAACCCTTGGTCCGACTGGATGTATTGTTGATCAGCTCTGTGATGAGCACCGTCTTGCCTACACCGGCGCCACCGAACAGGCCGATCTTTTCACCCTTGGGAAAGGGGGTCAAGAGATCTATGGCCTTGATGCCGGTCAGAAAAATTTCATCAGTGGCACTGCGTCTGGAGAAGGAAGCCGGTTTCTGATGAATGGAACGTTTCTGGAAACCATCCGCACTTTGCTCCCCATCCAGTCGGTGGCCGAACAGATCGTACATCTTACCCAGGGTTTCCTTTCCCACAGGGATATGGAAGGTCTCCTCCGTATCCAGGATGGCGTCCCCCCGGGCCAGGCCAGCTGTAAATGTCATGGCCATGGCCTTAACGGTTTGCGCATTCACATAGGAGCTCACTTCCAATATGATTTCGTTGTTATTGCCCGTAAGCAGTTTGTTGTTGATAGCCGGAAGCTTCTTGTCGAAAACAGCTTCAATGACACTGCCCCGGATGCTCTTCACGGTTCCTATATTGGCTCTGGCCATGGATTCCCCCCCTACAATCTATACTTACCATTTCGAGAAAGGTTGTCGGTTTCCTGCCTGAAGCGTCAGTGTAGTGCATATTGTCCACCTGATCTGTGATTTTGGTGGACCAGTTGGGCAGTTTACGCCCTGCTACTCCTCATTGAACAGAAAAAAGATACAGCCACAAGTGCCGTATCCTCCTATAACTTCATATAATAAACGGGCAGCCTTTCGACTGCCCGTACCTTCAACGAAACTTTTTCTATCCAGTATCGGTCAAGCCTATACTTGAACAATCAACCAGTCGATGCCAAAACATGACAACCTCACCATAGCTCATACTTGGCCTTAGGTAAGCTACTGTCAATGCCACCATCGATGTGGCTAGGATATTAGGTGTTCCTTGAAGTGTATCTATATTATATACCTAGCCAGATAATCCGCAAGTTTCACCCCACCCGATTTACAAGATTTAGAGGCATTTTCCGTTTAAGAAATGTCTCATCCTTAACTATCCTCCGATTTCCTCGTCCATCCGCTTTTCGAGCCTATTCATATTATATAATTCTCCTTATTTGTCTCTTATAGACTGCCTTTGGCGCAGTGTAATCCCAAAGGACACTCGGTACACAGAGGTTTCTTGCGGCAATATGCTTTGGCCAGCTCCACGATCCGGGCATGGAAGGTGGCGCAGACCTTTGCATCCATCGGTAGTACCTCCTGGAGCATCAGTCGGAATTCGTCGTAACCGTCCGGGACAACCATCCCGAAGCGTCTGCAGACCCGGCGAGTGTACACGTCAATCACCAGGGCCGGTAGGTTAAACCCGTAATTGAGTATCGCATCCGCAGTCTCCTTGCCGATACCCCGAATGGCCAGCAGCTCCTTGCGCAAACGGACTGTATCCGACACTGCAATCTCACTACTTCTCACCCCGATATACCAGCGGGTCAGATCCCGAAGCGTTTCTCCTTTGCGGGTGTAAAAGCCGCTGGGTCGGATCCTCTCCTGTAGCCTCTGTTCGCCAAGTCCCAATAGAACCTCCGGTAGGATGGGCCTTGCGAAGTTGTCCAAGGTTTTCTCCACATTCTTCCAGTTGGTGTTCTGGGTCAGCACCGCGCCTACAAGAACCTCATAGTCGTTTTGTGCCGGCCACCAGGCAGGATATTCGTCCATATAGGCCAGCTCTTTTAGAAAATGGCTCAACAGTTCACGCTCTTCCAACTGCATCATAATTCCCCCTACAGCTCAAATCCCATGTAGCGCTTGACTAAGAAACCGATGATAAATGAGATCACTGCCACCCCGATGCTGATGGAGGCCATCTCCAGAAAACGGGCCCCAAATTTCTCATCCTTGACCACACTGACATAATAGTTAAAAAAAGCGATCTCCGCGATGCCCAGCATCAAGGTCACCAGCATGGCCAGCAGGTAGCTGTCGAACAGGAAGAAGGGCAGGACCAGCAGAATGACGGTACCCACGTAGGCGATACCCGTATAGATGGCAGCCTTCTTGGGGTCGACATCCAGATTCTCCTCCGAGCGTGTGGAAAGGTATTCGGAGGCGGCCATGGAAAACGATGCCGAGATGCCCGTAATGAAGCCCATCAGGGCGATGGTCCTGGCATTCTGGATGGACAGTGTAAAGCCGGCCAGCGCGCCGGTCAGTTCCACTAGGGCGTCGTTCAATCCCAACACCACCGAACTCATATAACTGAGCCGATCCTCGTCAATCAGGCCGATCAGGATTTGCTCGTGTTCTTCCTCATCCTCGATCACTTGACGCATTCCTGGTACTTCTTCAACGAGCGCCTCATAGTCTTCGCGTCTCGACTCGACCCGCTCCAGCATTTTCATACCGAAGGTCAGCCCGAACAGTCTGCTCAGAAAAAGCATCACCCATACCGTAATCCTGTTGGCACCAACATCCTCCCCGGTATGGCCTACGAACAACTGGTAATGTGCTAGCTCCTCCCCGGCGATTTCCTTAAGCACGGCTCGGTTCTTCTCGTTTTTCTCCATCCCGGCCAATCGGTTGTATACTACATAGCCGGTCATTTCTCCACGCTGCAGTTGAAGCAGCGCTCTTCTTGATTCTTTTGTCATTGTCTCTCCTAACTGTCAGCAACACCTGGTTCTAAGATTTTCAGCGTTTTATTCTCACAATCGATCTCGGCCAAAGCCCCGTACGGAAGTATGCACATGGGTTCCGTATGCCCATAGCACAGGTTGCCAAGCACCGGCATATCCTCTCGCCCGCACTCCGCCAGCACCTGGAGGATGGCTTGGTGGTATTCTTCCTGATGCTCTTGCCCATACGGTTTGGCGAACAGCAGTCCTGCGGCTCCCTGCAGGATGCCCAGGGCAGCATAGTTTCTAAGCCAGGCTTTCACTAAGCCGGGCTCCGGTCGGTCCTCCGATGTTTCAAAGAACAGGATGCATCCAGTCCAATCCTTGGGGAAGATCTCTGTTCCCTTGGCCATCTCAAGCACCTCCATGCAACCACCCAACAGAGGTCCCTGTACAGACCCGGTCCCCTGGAGCAGCCGGTATCCCGCGTTGGACTCCATCCTTCGTCTAGTATCCCTGTTCTTTTCCTCCCAGGGCAGATGTTCACTGGTCCAATGGGACGGCGCCTCGATCAGGCCCATCGGTTCCGAGCCAAATAGAGACTTCTTCACCCATCTGACGGTGTATGGATCGATTTCCACGTTCTCCGCGAACTCCACCAGCACCGATGGACCGTAGTAGGACCGAATTCCTGCCGTAAGGCAGCACAGGTGCACGATGGTCGAATCGGAATAACCCATGACGATCTTGGGATTCTCCCGTATGACCGACAGATCCAGGTAAGGGAGCAAGCGGATGCTCTCCTCGCCCCCGATATTGCAGATTATGGCTTTTATCTCCGGATCCAAGAAGGCCTGCATCAGATCCTCCGCCCTCTTCTCCGGATGCTTATACAGGTATTCGGTTCCCTTCAGGCTGTTGGGCATGGGACGAACCGTAAGGGAGAACTCCTCCTCAAGGCGCTGCACACCCTGATGATAGCGCCAGAGGATGTCCTCATCCCCCGCTCCGCCCCAAGACAGGCTGATGGTGGCCACCACATCATTCTCTTTTAATCTCTTCGGTATGATCAGCTCCATAGCAACTCCTTTTTTCCTTATATTCTACCACGTCCATCACTGAATGACCTTCATCAAATGCAAATCCAGGCAGACAAAAGTATGCTCCCCACTCCTCGCAACAGACTAGGAAATAAGTAAATGATTCCTTAGGTTTCATGCTATAATATGGCTGATGTAAAGGAGGTATTATGAACGAAAAAAAGAATTCACTCAGACTGATCAAACGATTCATCAAATACTATAAGAACCATAAGGGGCTGTTCATCCTGGATGTGTCCTGCGCCGTGGCCATCTCGGCCATCAACCTGACCGTCCCCTACATGTCCCGTTACATGCTGAACGACCTGCTGCAGGAGCAGACCTTCCGGCTGTTCTTCATCTACTCCCTGACTCTTCTTGGGGTATACATGATCAAAGTCGTATTCCAGTATATCGTGGACTGCTACGGGCATATCCTGGGCGTGCGTCTAGAATACGATATGCGCCAGGATCTGTTCCTGCATCTGCAGAAGATGCCCTTCAGCTTCTATGACCGTACTAGGACAGGACACCTGATGTCTAGGCTGGTCAACGACCTGAACGACGTCTCGGAGATGGCACACCATCTACCAGAGGACCTCCTGATCTCGTTCCTGACCATCACCGGAATCTTCATCATGATGCTTCGCATCGATGTCAGACTGGCCCTTATCGTCTACGCCTTCGTCCCAGTCCTCATCTTTTTCCTGATTCATCAGAGGAAACGTATGAGCAAAAGCTTCAGGGACGTCAGAAAGAAGATGGCGGACATCAATGCCCGTACCGAAAGCTCCATCTCGGGTATCCGGGTCTCTCAGTCCTTCGCCAACGAACAACATGAGATCGAGAAGTTCCAGACGGATAACTTGCGTTTCCGCCACTCCAAGGACGTGGCCTACAGACACATGTCCGTATTCTTCGGCGGTATGTTCTTCATGCTGGATTTCCTAAACCTGTTGGTCATCGCCGTCGGCGGTTACCTGATCTATACTGGCAGCCTGAACTATCCGGACGTAATCGCTTTCACGCTCTACGTGGCCACCTTCCAGACACCCATGAGAAAGATCGCCAACCTGACCCAGATGTTCGAATCTGGGATCGCCGGTTTCGAGCGTTTCGTGGATATCATGGAGGAAGAACCGGAGATCTCTGATTTCCAAGATGCCAAGCCCCTTGAAAGCGTCAAAGGGGAGATTGCCTTCCATGATGTAAGCTTCAGTTACCAGGAAGGTAAGGAAATTATCGAGAATCTGAACCTGACCATCGAAGCGGAAAGAACGATGGCTCTGGTCGGCCCCTCCGGGGGAGGTAAGACCACCATCTGCAACCTGATTCCCCGCTTCTACGAAGCCAGTGCAGGAAGCATCACACTGGATGGCGCTGATATCAGGGATTATACCCTGAAGAGCCTGCGCCAGAACATCGGTCTGGTATCCCAGGACGTCTTCCTGTTCGCAGGAACCATCCGGGAGAACATTCTTTACGGATCGGAAGCTGCAGACGATGACGAGATGATCCGGGCAGCCAGAAACGCCGAAATCCATGACTACATCATGAGCTTGCCGGAGGGGTACGAGACCTACGTAGGCGAAAGGGGCATCCGCCTCTCAGGTGGTCAGAAGCAGCGTATATCCATCGCCCGCATCTTCATGAAGAATCCGAGCATCCTGCTGCTGGACGAAGCCACCTCGGCACTCGACAACGAGACAGAGACCAAGATCCAAACGGCCCTGTCACGATTGTCCCAGGGCCGGACCACACTGGTCATCGCCCATAGACTCAGTACCGTGAAAAACGCCGACCGTATCGTGGTTATCAGCGATGAAGGCATCATGGAAAGCGGCAGCCACGAAGAACTCATACAAAACGACGGCCCCTACGCCCGGCTCTACTATGCCCAGGACGAGGGATACATCCCGGACCAGCTGTCTTAAAGACAACAATCCTAAAGAACAACAGAAGGCCTGCCGATATCAATCGTCAGGCCTTCCTTCTTAATTTCTAAATGTTCTTTTGCGTATACTTGTTCGCTGAGATTATCCCAGGAACAGTTCCAGGTCCGCATCCACAGTACCCATGGGTGCAATGCCGAAGTTCTCAACCAGCACGTTGAGCACGTTGGGTGACAGGAATGCCGGCAAAGTCGGTCCCAGATGGATGTTCTTCACGCCCAAGGCCAACAGTGCCAACAGCACGGTAACAGCCTTCTGCTCGTACCAGGCGATGTTGTAGACGATGGGAAGATCATTGATATCATCTAATTCGAAGACTTCTTGCAGTTTCATAGCGATGGCTACCAGAGAGTAACTATCGTTACACTGGCCGGCATCCAGTACTCTAGGAATGCCTCCGATGTCTCCCAGATCCAGTTTGTTGTAACGATACTTGGCGCAACCGGCAGTCAGAATGACTGTATCCTCGGGCAGCTTCTCAGCGAATTCAGTATAGTAGCTACGGGATTTCTGACGTCCGTCACAGCCGGCCATCACGAAGAATTTGCGAATGGCACCGCTCTTCACTGCATCTACCACGGTATCTGCCAAGGCGACAACCTGAGCATGGGCGAATCCGCCTACAATGGATCCTTCTTCGATGGCTATCGGTGCTGGCAGTTTCTTGGCGTGTTCGATAATCTGGCTGAAGTCCTTGTTGCCGTTTTCATCCGCCAAGATGTGTACAGAACCTGGGTATCCGCTGGCACCGGTGGTATAGATTTTGGATACATTCTCATCCTTGGGTGGTACAATGCAGTTTGTAGTAAAAAGAATAGGTCCGCCAAAGCTCTCGAATTCTTCTTTCTGTTTCCACCAGGCATTACCGTAGTTTCCTATGAGATTATCATATTTCTTGAATTCAGGATAGTAATGGGCAGGCAACATCTCACCATGGGTATAGACATCAACGCCGGTACCTACAGTCTGTTCCAAAAGCTGTTCCAAATCTTTCAGGTCGTGGCCGGATACAAGAATTGCCGGATTATTTTGGGTACCGATATTCACTTCAGTGATTTCCGGATTACCATAGGCGCCAGTATTGGCCGCATCCAGCAAGCTCATAACTGTGACGGCATTATCGCCAGTCTTCAGTGTGAGTGCTACCAGCTCATCCACGCTATGTTCTTCTGTGGTCGCAACCAGTGCTTCCAAGATAAAGCGTTGCAGTTCACGGTCCACTTTGCCCAGATTGATGGCATGCTCAGCATAAGCTGCAATACCTTTCAGTCCATAGACGATCAGCTCACGCAAAGAACGTACATCCTCGTTTTCAGTAGCCAGTACACCAACTGCACTGGCTGAAGCTTTAGCATCCAGTGCATCCCGGCCTACAGCGTTCCACGAGTACAGGTCGCCTTCCGGAATTTGCCCACCTGCGGCACGTAGCTCATTTTCCAGGGCATTACGCATAGCCAGTCCATCATAAATCTTGACTGCGATAGCCGCATCATCAAAGTTGGCGTTGGTGATGGTGATAAACAGACCTCGGATAGCGAAATCCTCTGCAGCTAATCTGCTGGCATCGGAAATCTCCTCTTTGAGTGCCAATCCAGCGATGCCTTTCACCGTATATAGCAATAGATCTTGCAGTGCGGAAACCTCTTCGGTTTTTCCACAGACTCCACGGACATCACATCCTGTTCCTTTTGCAGCTTCCTGACATTGATAGCAAAACATACTCATAATTTCTCTCCTCCGTATATTTAATATTTTTAACCTCTAAGTTTAATCCGGCTTACTCCGCCGGCAGACTTAACGTTTCTCCCTGCCTCAGTTGCTTCCTGAGGTCTCCGAGCAGCTTGTCGATCTCTTCCAGCTTGCCCAAAATCTGTTTTTCCTGTTCATCCGTCTTGCTCACGGACTGGATTCCACCGTTTCGGATCTGAATCCTCTTATCCGCCATCAGGGCCAGACTGGGATCGTGGGTGGCGATCAGGACGATCTTTTCCTCCCCTACCAGCAGCTCCATGGCTTTCTTGCGGTCGATACCTGCATTTTCGATTTCATCGATCAGTATGATCGGCGACTGGCTCAATATGGCCGTGTCCGCAATCATCAGCGCTCTAGACTGTCCGCCTGAGAGGCTGGTGATCGGTGTCGTTGCCAGGAAGGGTTCTCCTGAAAGATGGTTGGCTTTCTCGATGATCCTAGTGACCACCTCGTCCGCCTCCACCTGCCTGCTCTTGGCATGCAGTGTCAGAAATTCCTCTACCGTGACATCCATCACAAAATTCATGTTCTGCGACAGTTGAGCCACCAAACGCTTATTGAGTGAGAAACGGTGGTCGTCCGATCGTACCTCCCCATCGATCAGCACTACCCGTCCGGTCGGTGTATCACCGTTGGCGGCCCATTCGATATCCGCCAAAAGTCTGCTCTTGCCAGACCCGGTCGGTCCCACAATGGCTACAATTTCCCCCTTTTCAATGGTCAGGGGTGAAAATCCCTCAGTCTTGCCGGATTTATCCTTGCCGGGCAGGATGCTGATGGAATGGATCCCGCTATGTTCCTCTCCCAGGAATGAAAGCATGTCCTTGATATAAGAGGCAAGCTCCTCCATGAACTGTTCCGGATTGAAAGCGAATTCCTCCTGGTATTCCTCGTCGAAGGAAGAAAGTAGCTCCTCCAGGGTGCGGTCGCTGGTATCGGTTATGTCAAAACCCTTGTCTTCCAGATATGTGGCTACGAAGGGGTATCTTTTGATTATTGCAGCGATCGAAAGTTTTTTCAGGTCTTCAGCTCTCATGCTTCATCCCCCCAATCGATCTTCCGTACGTTACCCAGCTGGTATTCCTCACCGATCCTCTTCTCACCCAAGCAGTATGAGCAAAGAGCAGACGGCATGGGATATCTGAGTTCCAGTCCTCTCACAGTAGTCAGCTGTTCGCTATCTTTGTACAGCAACCCACTGAGTTCATAGGCGCCCTGTCCGGTCAGTCCGTTGACATGCAGGATGACCGCTTTTGAATTGGCCATCTGCACCTTAGAGGCGAATACCTCTCGCTCGGCCTGAGAAACAATGTCTCCTTTGGTGATGACCACTATATCCGCAGACTTGAGCATGGGTCCTATCTTCTTCGGTGTATTGATACCGCTCAGGTTGTCTATGACGCAGACACTGCTCACATCCTTTAGATAAGGAGAACAACGGTTACAGAGACCGGCACTTTCAGTAATCAATACATCCAGTGAACGGGCCAGTCCCCATTGCACGACTTCTTCGATGTTACTTACGAAATAATGGTCGGGGCACAAGGATCCGGAAAGACCGGTCTTGACCGGCACACCTGCCTTTTCATATAGTTTATCATCATCGGTGTAGAGACAGTCGAATTTGACTACTCCCACCGCCAAGTTCTTTTCTTTGAAAGCCTCGATGGTTTTCAAAATTACCGAGGTTTTGCCACAGGACGGCGGCCCGGATATGCTGATTAGATTCATATCTAGCTCCTTCCCGGATTATTGAAGATTTCCTCGCAGTGTCTGATGAGTTGACCGATATCTTTTGATTCGATATAATCCCAACCCAACCAGAGATACGGATGGTTATCTCCCAATTGGTTATCCAGATCCGGATGCACACTGGGGAATTTTCCTTTGTAGCTCAGGATCTCTCCCACCTCAAGCGAGCAGAAATAATCCACCAGCGGTTGCAGTTCCTTCTGCTTGGCAGCCTTGGACAGCATGAAAATTGGGGATATGATGGCTCCATCGCTGGGCCATACTGCTTTCATGGGGCTACCCGGTACGATCATCTTGGTGAAGAAATAAGGCATGATGGTCACCAGAGGACTTTCTTCCTTACCTCTGTGTGACTTAACCATTTCTGCAGGATGCATGCTTCTCAGCATGCAGCGTGACAGTTTCTGGACGCCCTCTTCTCCATAGCGTTTATGAATGTTGAGCAAGATGGCATTGAATAGGTCGAAATCTCCTACCGGTAGACTGACACGGCCTTCATAGGCCGGAGTCAGCAAATCCTCCCACGAGGTGGGTAGTGGCAGGTCTCCCAGCTCATCGCTATTGATTAGGAAGATGGCCGGTACTACTCCAATTAATGCGTATTGGCCTCTAGGGTCTCTCAGTGACATCGCTTCGTTTTCGAACTCATGGTTGTAGCTCTTCCAAGGACTAAAGTCCTTGAAGACGCCCGCCTCGCGGTGATGCCCGAACAGCGCCGTATCAAAGAACAGATCGAAACCGGCTGACAGGAACAGATCCGGAATCTCGTCCGGGGTATCTTTCCTGACCGAGTCCAGCATCCAGTCAACGCCCATAGAAGCCGCCTTCAGATCGATTAGCGTATTATCTTTCAGTTCAGGCCTATCTTCCAGAAAACGTTCGATGCCTTCCATCATTGGAATCCGGACCGGACATGGCAACACGCCGGTAACCCGCAATCGGTCTGAATCATTTTCCGCACCAGCTTCTTGCATCAGCGCATTAAATGCTTCTTCGAAGGTGTTGGCCGCGATGTTCTTAGTCTTCAGCGCATCACTAATCGTTATGTTCCGGCCAAGTGTCGAACGCATCTTCTCATCCGCCATACCAGCCAGACCCAACTGAATTAACAGCTGGTCGGCTCCTGGGTATGTCTCGCAAAAATCAAATACCGTCTGTTTCCAATCTATTTGCTTGCTCATTATCTTTCCTCCTCCAAACTCACTTACTACTTGTTGTCAGTATAGTTATACGAGGCTAACAAATCGGTAACCTGTGTTACCGATTCTAAAAAAAAGAAAACTCTTCAGTGATTGTGAAGAGTTTTCTATATACCAAACTTTAATGCTCTCATCCCCCCAAAGCTCAAACCCGAACAGCGATTTTCTCAAAATCAGATCCGGCCTTCTTTCTGGCTAGATGGACTTCCAACAAGATAAGTGCTAGCAGACAGATGCTGAGTGTGAAGATTATGCCGGGATATTCCCGGGCGAATCCTTCAGGGGCGAGATGCTTAAGAAGAATACCCCCATATGCCCATATGAGCACCAGACCGTAAGCACCGTCTTGCAGGCTCAACATGGTAAGCCCACCTACCAAAAGACCCAGAATCAGGGTGGTGCTGGTCCATACCTCCGGTGCGATGCCCCAACCTCCCCAGCCGACATGGACCAGCGAAGCCGTGACACTGGCAATGGCAGCTACGCTAATCCAAGCCAGATAGACACTGAAGGGAAGACGGATCAACAGCTTCTCCCGTCCCCGTAGCAGCATCTTTTCGATACTGAAACGAGCCAGAATCAGACTGGCCAGTAAAAATAGCATCAAGACGGTACTCCAGAGAATCAATCCGTAATGCCAGCACAAAATCCAACTGACGTTAAGAATAGACGAGATGCAGAAATAACGGGCCAGTTTCGCCAGTTCCATCTGTTTGTTCTCCCGGTCATCCTCATGGATGATAAAATTATATAGGACATAGCCGAACAGGAGCAGATAGATCAATCCCCAGATGCTGAAGGTAATTGGCGCCGGTACAAACAGGTTTGGCAGGGCGTCCGAAATCTGCCCCGTCGTCACACCGTTGATTGGCAATACGTTGGCCAAAGCATTGATGGTGATCATCACCAGAAAGAACATGGCCACTGTTACATTCTGCCTACCAGTTTTACGCATAACCTCTCCTCCTATCCCTATTCTATTGTTTCGATATATCTGTCAATTTTCCTCCTTACTAACTGAATTCATACCTACTTGCATCATTTCTGTGAATGGCGCATAAGCACCACACTGAAACCGAATACCACCAGACCGAGAAAAATCTTGAACCAGGAATCGAGCAACGGTATCGGTCTGTCGATCCACACCCGCAATTGCGGGTACTTGTGACTACTCATAAGCAAGGCAACCATTCCCACCGGAATGAGCAGTGGCAAAGCCACCAACAGTTGCTTCTTTTCATTCCAGCGTTCACGAGCTGCCTTCTGCTTCATCCATAGGAGCAGTGGGAAGAACACAAAGGCCACCACCGCATACATTCCGACGATACCTCGCTCCAAAGGGGTCGCTGCCAACGTCTCGTTAGTGATACCGCCCAGCTTCAGTACCTTGTAGAGCTTGATGGCAAACAGGTAGATTACGAAAATCATCATAGTATAGGACATTACATATGCAGGATTCCAGTTCTTGCCCTGCTCATTCAGAAATTGGTCCAGGTAGGCGGACATGTCCTCACCGACGACGTCCTTTACGGGCCGTTCCTGCTCTGCTGCCAGCGAAAAGATCTCCAGCAGCATGTCCCTGGTATCCTGTTTGGCGCGTTTGGAAATATTACTTACCTCGATCATTGCATATAGATCGATCAGAACCGATCGATACTCGTCAGATAGTTTGCTCAGCTGTTTCTGACGCAATCCACCTCTCCTGATCTGTATGAACACAGCTGCTACGGCCAAAATCACGATGGCGGCAGATACCCAGGCCATCCCCGCGGTAAAGCTACCCCGGGTCAAGATGATATACAGAACCAGCAATAATACACACAATCCGGAAATCGCGAAGATTTCCCATCCTCTTTTATTACTCACTATTCTCACTCCTAACCCTGCATCAGCAGACTCACCGATTGTGAAAGCGCATTCCAGGTATCCTTGAATTCAGCCAGAAACGCCTTACCCTCCGGGGAGATGGAATACATCTTTCTCCTCGGACCCTTAGGTGAGCTTACTTTCTCATACACCACATACTTTTTCTTCTCCAAGCGGATCAGCACCGGGTAGATGCTACCCTCATTGAGCGAGCCGAAGCCCCGGTCCTGCAGATCGCTGGTGATCTTGTATCCATAGGTTTCACCCCGGGATACGACCTCCAGCACGCATCCCTCTAGGATGCCCTTTAGTAATTGTGTCTGTTCCATATTCCACCTCACTACTCTATATTACCAATTAGCACCTTAAGTATAAATCCACTACTCTATATTGTCAAATAGCTGGTTATGGTTTCCAATTTTCGCCTTCCTGTCCTATACTAGGGATAGAGACAAAAAGGAGGCATGACATGAGTAAGGTATCCTTTAAAAACGACTATGGCGAAGGCGCCCATCCGCGTATTCTGCAGGCACTCATAGATCACAATATGGACCAACAGGCAGGTTACGGCCAGGATGAATACAGCCTTGAGGCCTGTGACCTGATCAGAAACCGACTGGAAAACCAGGATTCGGAAGTCTACCTGCTGAGCGCTGGCACCCAGACCAATCTGATTGCCATTGCCAGCATCCTGCGACCTTACGAAGCCTGCATATCACCGGAATCCGGCCATATCGCCACCCACGAGACCGGAGCCATAGAGGCCACCGGTCATAAGGTCCTTACTGTCTGTACAGAAGATGGTAAGCTGACACCGGACCTGATCGAACCAGTAGTCTCACTCCACGCAGACGAACACAGGGTGCATCCCAAACTTGTCTACATCTCCAATCCTACTGAATTGGGAACCGTATATAGCAAAGAAGAACTGATTTTCTTATATGATTATTGTCGAGAAAATGATCTGCTTTTCTATTGTGACGGCGCCCGGATCGGGCAGACAATGGTTCATCCTGAAATCGCCCTTACACTCGCGGATTACGCCAAGTACACGGATGCCTTTTTCATCGGGGGAACCAAAAATGGCGCACTTCTAGGTGAAGCCCTGGTCGTGAACCGAAGTGACTGGCAGGATCATATGCGCTACCATCTGAAACAGCGCGGTGCCCTGATGGCCAAAGGACGAGTTCTGGGTCTTACTTTCCAAACACTGTTTGAAGACGGACTTTATGAGGATCTGGCGCATCATGCCTGGCTTATGGCCTCGCATCTGCGACGAGGACTAGTCGCCCTGGGAGTCCACTTCCTGGTGAACTCCAGCACCAACCAGCAGTTTCCCATATTGCCAGATTCCTGCATCGAAAAACTATCTGAAGACTTTGACTTCTATGTCTGGGCCCCAGTAGAGAACGGCCATTCCGCCGTCCGCCTCATCACCTCCTGGGCCACAAGAAAAAAGGCCATCGACCGATTCCTTGACGATGTCAAGAACGCGCTACCCCTTTGCAACTAGACCGAGTATTTGGGAGGTGGGTATGAAAGAACTGGAACTGCTTAGAAAAATCAAATCTGTCACCTTTTCTACATCGTGGAAAAACGAACCATATTCACGAATCATAGACGTGATGCTGGTCGAAGGTGAAAAACTGTTCTTCGTGACAGGAAGAGGCAAAGACTTCTACAAACAACTTAGGAAGAACCCGGTAGTAGCCATCACCGGCATGGACGAGAACTACAACATGATCCGTCTGAAAGGAGAAGCAAAACTGCTTCCACTGGATCAGATGGATGAATACAGAGAGAAGATATTCCTTGCAAACCCTGCTCTCGGCGGCATTTACAATCAGGAACAACGGGACATTCTGGATGTCTTCTATATCGATTCAGGTCACGGCGACATCTTTGAACTGAGCAGCCATCCACCCAGACGCAGCCAATTCTCCTTCGGTTTGGGGCTACCCGTTCCATGGGGCTATCAGATCGGTGAGGAATGCATCGAATGCGGCCAGTGCGTCCCCCTATGTTGTACCGGAGCCATCAGTGAAGGTACGCCCTACCGCATCGAACCATCTCTGTGCCTCGAGTGCGGCAAATGCTCCGAAATCTGTCCCGTCGACGCTATAATCCATGCGAAGATGCTCTAAGTGATTAACCGAACTTGTTCAAAGGCAATATAAAAGCACCGCCAGCGGCGGTGCTTTTTCATATGCTTAAAGCAAAATGTTGTTCTTATTTTACCCAAATTGTAACGGCTACCGATTGCAGTCCAAGGGCTATCGATTCCTCGCATCGATATTCCAGTCTTATAATACCAGTCAAAGTAAAAGTCAATCTCAATGATATACCTGTGAATACTTTTCGGCCAAGAATCAGGGTGTTTCTTCGACTTTAGTGTACATATCTATTTGATGTTCAAATCCCTAGATTTGATTTCAGCCTGAAGCTCCTTCACGCTTTTTTCATCCAGACTGTAGCCTCTATATGCTAATCCCGAAAGTAAAAAAGCTACTATGCTCCCTAGTGACAGACACGCTCCAAGCAAGATTTCCGTCGAACTCTGCTGGATAATCAACGCGGCATCAAATCGGATGAAGTCCAAAATGATCCCCAATGCAAAAATAGCTAATGCCTGCGATAGCTTATAACCAAAAGTCAGCATGCCATAGTACACACCTTCATTGCGCTCCCCAGTCTCATGCTCCTGCTGGTCAACAGTATCGGCTATCATCGATAGCGGTATTGAAAACAAGACGCTCGTTCCAAAACCAATCGCCACCGAATAGATGAGCAAATACTCGTAATGCAACTGGACTGCTTCTCTGAATAAAGTCATCCCAAACAATATCAAGCAACTAATTACTGATATCTTCAGGCCCAATTTCACAGCATTTTTTTTGTCGATTTTCTCAGAAATTTTAGCCCAAATGGGTTGGGCTATTATGCTCACTATAAGCTGAGTGCCGAGTACGATTCCAATCTTATAAGCATCTAAATGAAATGTATAGGTATATGTATGCAAACCGATTGTATAGATGATTGCAGATGCCAGATTGGTGAAGAGGTAACCGAAAAAAACCGCCCGGTAATCCTTATGCGCCAAACTAAATTTGATTTTCCTGACAAAATCGATTGTAGTCAATTTCCCTTTTTGCTTGAGGTGGGACGGCAAATATGGAATAAATGATTTTGTACTGGCATAAGTCACTATTCCTGAAAGCAGCATCAAAACAGATGCTGTCATGGCAATATTCTGATAGGCCGCAGGATTAAGTTGTCCAAAGGGGTATTCGAGCGTCGGTCTGAAATAGATAAACATAGAGACCGACGAAACGAAGAAGATAGCTCCAAGGAAAAATGCTGTTTTAATGGCCTGAATAACTGATCGCTCATCATAATCTGTACTGAGTTCTGCACCTAGTGCAGAGTATGGTGTTATGAATACCGTTAGGAAGGTTTTAATTAATAACACGGATAACAGAATCCAAATAAACTTCAGCCACATGGACTGATCTGCATTTATCCTCCAAAGCATAAGATTTGTAGCAGCTGCCAATACTGCTCCCAAAATTATATACGGGTGCCTTCTCCCAAAACGTGACACAGTATGGTCAGACAGATACCCCATGACAGGATCACTTACTGCATCCCATACTACGCTAATCGCAATAACTAAACCGATGAGACTTCCAGGCATTTTCAGAATGGCTGTTGAGTAAAAAACCAAATAAACTGACATCAGCTGTGAAATCAATCCATACCCTATGTTGCCGACACCGTAACCTATGATTACTGATAGACGCATCTCTTTTGTTATTCCTTTATTCATTAGCGCCTCCTAGTGTCAACACGGTTTAGTAGTAGTTTAACTTGATGTGTTCTGCAATGGTTCGTGGATCGAAGTTAAGCTTAATCAGCTACAGCTTAACTGCTTTCATATTCTATTCTATACCCACCTGGGAAGCAACACTACACAAAACTCAAAGAAGCAATTATTATCTTGCAAATATATAGAATCATAGCAAATCGTTCAACGTCTCATCATCTATCATGGTAAAAATCATTTTTTCATTTACCAGCATCTTCTTCCATATTGCTTACTTATTCTAGCTTTAGGTCAGCGACATACAATATCCAACCTTATGTCCTTTAGTCACCCAGTTTCTCATCGGAGTCGGGCCATCACATACGCTACCTCTCTGTCGCCATAGACTCATCTTTTAAGACCAACTGGTTAGGAAAGATGTAAACTCTGCACGAGAAAAAACATCCTCAAAAAAATACTCCGTGTGCTAGGCACAGTCCGGAGTATTTTGCTCATTCCTTGTTCTTATGTTTGCTCTCTCAATCCTACTTTTCTTGCTCATTTAATTTCATAAATGTATCTAACTTATTCTTGGCTCAATCGGTTTAATCGGTTGAATCATAGTGATACAGATACTAATCGCCGTGCTCAGCGGTAAGAACGTCTTAACTTGCAACTACCGCTCCCTAGTTGCACTGATGTGTAGTGTTTCCTCCTGGTTCTCCATCTTCCACAGGATTGACATTTGTGCTACTCCACTCATGCCATCCTCCATCATACAAAGAGATGTTCTCCCATCCCATGGCATCAGCATAGATCAATGTTTCCGCTGCTCTCCATCCAGTACCGCAGTAGAACGTGTTACGCACACCTTCGTCGATACTATACTTGCGCCACTCCTCTTGCATGAGCTCATAATTAAACATCGTACCGTCCACGTTGCGATAGGCTGCAGAATCCTGCCCATGCAGGCTCCCTGGAATCCGTCCTTTCAAATAGAAATTGGAATACCCGCTGGTTTCACCTACGTACTCCGCCCAACTCCTGATGCTGATCAGGTTGCCCTGTTTCTCAGTCAAAATCGACTTTGCTTGTTCCATATCAATGATGTAATCCTTGTTGACCGGAATCCTTGCCCCAAAATCCCGCACTGGAGTCTTTTTAACTATTCCTGTCTCTATTTCCAGTCCAGCATCCATCCAAGCCTTGAAACCGCCATCCAACAAACGGACATCCTCGACTCCTGCGTATTTCAAAATAACTGCGATTCTTGCTGCCGCAGTTATATCTCTTCCATACAAAACTACCATGGTATTCCTAGTAATACCGTTTTTCAGAAGTGCCACTTCTATGTCTTCAACCGATTTACGGTTCCAAATCGGTGCCTCTTCAAACTCATTGGTATCGATGTGGACCGCACCGGGAATATGCCCATTCTTATAGTCTTCTCCCTGATCCCAACTTACCTCGAATACCTTGAAATCTGAACCGATACTTACATCTGTTTGCTCGTAATTAATAAGAGCATGCATCCATATAGGGTGTACTAGCATTTGGTAATTACTCATTTTGACGATGCCCTTATCCGCAGATTTCCATGCTTCGAATCCACCTTCTAACACCTTGAGATTTGTGTAACCCAGGTTTCTGAGTTCCATAGCGACACAACCACATTCTTCACCATATAATACTATTTCGTGCTCTTCTAATATGCTAAGCCTAGCCAACTCTGTCCGTATCGCTTCCTCATGATCAAATTCACGGAGCCATGATGCACTAAAATTAGTTGCGCCTGGAATATGTCCCCCAACTTGGCCCCGCACACCGTCCCATCCATTAAATACGTAGGAGGGTCTAGTATCCAGAATCGTAACACGCTTATTTCCCAGTTTTTCACATAATTCTTCTATGGACAGCTTAGATACCAGAACTTCCTGGTCAGACTGTGTTTTGTTTTTCTGAGAATAGCCATTATTTGTAACCATGATATTCCTCCAAAGCAATCCTAAACTTCTCCCATTATAGCAAATATCTAACGCTATAGAGTGCGCATCAAAACATTTGATGTGCTTTGGAATATCATCAGATTTTTCTATGGCTAAAGCTGATATTTCCACTCCTAAACACAATCACATCCAGAACATTATCTAGAGATGGCTATACGACAAAGAATATACTCGATTTTTATTGCCTTAATTTTATACGCTCTTCTCATGGTAAAAATTCTTACAGTACTACGCCATGAATTTTGTTTTTCGGATTCTATATAGCATTATCAAATCTTCATCTTTTCCACAAAAAAACCATACTAGACAGTCTAGTATGGTCGTAGATTTCATAGATAGAGATGGAGGGTGTCGAATCCCTGTCCTGCGCAGTATCGTCAACTGTAAGAACTAGCCAAACAGCTTGATCATACTGATACCCAACTCAGCATATACTCTGACAATCTACAATTTCAATAACTGGTTCAGTTCAATAAAATTTTACCGTTGTGAATGATTCGGTTCGCCGTATCATACGCAAAATCGAATAATCAATGCCATAATCTCAATTTGGACTTAGCAAAGGTGGATGCAAGTTGATTCTTTCACCTTGCATCCACCTAGTTTTACTCTTCATTCTTCCCTTACCTTGATTTGCAA
>DAOUPV010000010.1 GCA_030625965.1 Clostridia bacterium | reverse complement strand
CTAGTATGTAACCATCAGCTTCTAGAAATTTTTCTTGTATTTCTTGGAAATCATCTTTTATTACACACAAGGTTCCATCTTTAATACATTTATTACAATGATTACAATGTGCTATTTTTTTCCCTCGGAGTGATACGAATTCTGTCTCCACGTTAGGAACTGTTTCCGCTGACTTCAAAGCCTCTTTCACACAATACTCAGTTGCACCGTCCTTACGATGGCTTCCGCAAATACCTAAAATTTTAACTTTAGTCATTATTTTCCCCCTCTTTCATTTATTTATTGTTAACTTGATATTTGAATATCTGTAGGTTTTTTTGTGAAAAGTTCTTATGCCATAATTAAATTTCTACTTAACTTTTTCCTATCATATTTAAAATATCAGCCCCCCTAACTCTATATATACGACCTTTCACCCGAAACTCCTTCACTATTCGTAAACTTTCTTTATTTTTTTTGTCATCTGTGAACTATTTGTGTAATGTCCGCCTAATTGAAAAGCATTGTAACTCTCAATTAAGGGTTCTAGGGCCCACCCATCACAGTTCATAACCAACTATAGATTATTTTGCAAATATTCTGTCTCTAATTGTCCATCTAAGAAATATCGTTTGGTTCACCTTCATCCTTTTTTCAACGTTTCTCACAATCCTATTCCATTATGTTTTATCGCAAATAATCAACCTAGAATCTATTGTAATATCCATCCTTGGATAAATGTGGTTTCAATTGATTCTAGGCAATTATTCGCACGAGTCTTACTAAAATTGACTTGGATGGTTATTGATTGGCTGCGGATGGTTAAAAGAAATGTAGTTTCAATATTTGTGCCTGAGATTATTAATATGCCACATTATCGCACAATAAAAATGCGACACTATCTTCCTATTATCTTCACGGAAGAAATGTCGCATAAAAATTCTCTTATTTTATTACAAATTGTGTCAAAAAGTGTGTCAAAATCTGCTGATATGCTTCTAAAACCTAGTAACATCAACGTTTCTGAGCCTGAGTCGTCACCTTACCATGGCGACGCTCTACATGCTGAGCTATGTTGGCGATTCTACATCTACTATAATACGAATTTCGCGATGTTTGTCAATATGTTTTTACTTCTTTTCGATGACTTTTTCCAGTTTTCTTTTGACCCGTTGCAGCGCATTGTCAATGGACTTCACATGGCGATCCAGATCGGCCGCAATCTCCAGGTATGACTTGCCTTCCAGGTAGGAATTAAGGACTTTCCACTCGAGAGGCGAGAGCACCTTGCTCATCTTTTCCTCGATATTGGCGAACTCCTCACGAGAGATCAGGAGATCCTCCGGATCAGTAATCTTGGTCGTGGATATGACGTCCAGAAGCGTTCTGTCCGACTCCTCGTCATAGATGGGTTTATTGAGTGATACATAAGAATTAAGCGGGATATGCTTCTGACGCGTGGCCGTCTTGATGGCCGTGATGATCTGGCGAGTAATACACAACTCCGCGAACGCACGGAAAGAGGCCAGCTTCTCATATTTAAAGTCCCTGGTCGCTTTGTACAGGCCGATCATCCCTTCTTGGATGATGTCTTCCTTGTCCGCACCAATGAGAAAATAGGAGCGAGATTTCACCCGGACAAAATTCCGGTACCGATTGATCAAAAACTCCTGGGCATAGCAGTCACCGTTCTGGGACTTAACTACCAGCTCTTCGTCGGTCAACAGAATATATTCGTCCGTATCCATAGTCAGGTCTGAATTCATGTAGACTCCTCCGTATAAACTTCTGCGTAAGGACTATTATAAACCAACTCGGTGTATACTTCAAGAAACTAGCGGTTCAGCATTTCCTTCAAGACCTGTATGACCTCTTCATCCATGCCGGAATCAAGATAGTTTCGTTGGCCCGCCTGGTCACGGAAATAGTTCTTCTCACGCTTCTTGCTACTGCTCAGATCCTCCATGAATTCCCTAGAGCTCAGCCGGATGGCTCCTGAGCCGAAGATGCTCTTCTGCTCCTCGTAGTCCGATGTCACCACTGTGACACCGTATCCCTGACGTACGAAAGTGGCTGTCGCTTTCTCGATGTATGTATCTGCTGTCTCATCCTTCTTGCTATAGACAATCTGCAGATGTTTGTATTCCTCTATGTCTTCCTTTTTCCCGGCGCCATCATAGACTAGGATGAGGTCCTGGTTCTGGAAGGCCGCAAAGTTCATAAGCAGGCCCTTTAGGTGGTCCCTGCCCTCCTCCAGGATCTCAAACTCGATCAGATGCTTCTCACCCGCATAATGCAGCAGGTTGTATCCGTCGATGATGATCAGTCGTTTCATATCTACTCCTGGTTTCGCAGTTTGCTGGCCTCATAGAGTACGATACCCGTGGCCACAGAAGCATTCAGGGAGTTGATGGTACTTTCCATGGGAATCCTGAGCACAAAGTCACACTTCTTGCGAGTGAGCGCACTCATGCCTTTTCCTTCACTGCCCACCACGATGGCCAAGGGTCCCTTTAGCGCTTTATTGTCTACCAGCGATTCCCCGTCAGCATCCGTACCGGCAATCCAAAAACCTTCTTCCTTCAGACGATCCATGGTCTGGGCCAGATTGGATACCCGAGCTATCTTAATATGCATGGCCGCCCCGGCAGAGGCCTTCAGGACCGCTGAGGTGACACTCACGCTACGCTTCTTGGGTAGAATGATACCATGCACCCCGAAACACACAGCCGAGCGGATAACGGCCCCCAGGTTGTGGGGATCCTCCAGGTGGTCGCAGATCAGCACCAAAGGTACTTCTCCTTTTTCAGCGGCCACAGACAGGATGTCCTCCCATTCAACATAGGCTAGAGGTGCCATCTGGGCTGCCACACCCTGGTGGTTCTCCGTTCCGCAGAGCCTGGTCAGGGACTGCCGGTCATGGTAGTCCACTGGTAAGCCATTTTTCTTAGCTTCCGCCAAGATATCCTTGTTCTTCGGGTTGTCTTTTAACACATAGATCCGTTGCAAATTGGCTCCACTTGCCAGTGCTTCAAGCACCGGGTTTCTGCCATAAATCAATTCATCCATAATATTTCCTAATCCCGCTCCTGGAACAGTTCATCAGTTATTATAACCTGAGCATATTGCTCTTTGGGGAACGTTTCATCGTAAGGTATATCGCTGAAGAGTTCCGGCAACACCTGCTGGAATTTCTTCAGGATGGGTATGGCCACTTCTCTGGCCTGGGGATGTGCACTTCTGTCTGCCCGAAGGCGCAGAAAATGCCTCCACTCCCGCATATTGTAGGTCACAGCGATCTCTGTCTTCAAAGAGTTAGGCAGAACGCTTCTGGCTTCTTGGGCAGTCGCCCCCGCCGAAAGCATGGCGAAGTAGTTCTTCTCCGCATCCAGACATCCTTGGCGCCACAGCTCGTAGCGGGGATCGTCCTTTTCATAAAAGCAGGGCTCTATGACTTTAATCTCGCTGCCAAACTTTTCCTTATGGTAATTGCAGTAGCGGGTCGATTCTTGGGAATAGCTGCCGATGCGGTGGCGTACCACCTCATGGGTCACACCACGGTCAGTCACCATCATCAGGGTAATCTTCTCATGTTCGATTACCGACTCATGGCCACTTTTCATGATGCTCCTGATGAAGCTCTCACTGCTCGTACTCTGCATCTTATCTTCCGACTTATAACAGATCCTAGCACATCGCTCCAACCGTTTGAGTATTTTTCGGTCCAGTTGATCTTCGGGTATCCTCACAGAAGCTTTTACGATTTTCATCAGTCGGTCACTCCCCCTCTGGTCCCTCCACCACGCGGTAGAGGCAGTCCATGGCCTGCTCTAGTTTCTCAGTCTGCACCGTCAGCTCATAGTAGCCGATGATTGCCTCAAAACCAGTGGCCAATTTGTATTCAGTCATGTCAGCATTCTTACGTGTATGCCTGGACTTGGCGTTTCTGCCGCGTTTGGCGATGGCCATATCCTCCTCTGAGGTGATATCTTCCAGCATATGGTACGCTGCCGCCTGAGCGCTTGCCCGAACGTAAGCCACCACCTTCTGGTTGACCGCATTCATACGGTAGCATCCATGGGTCAGGACCCTTCGTCTGACCCGAAGCTCAATGACCGCATCTCCGATGTAAGCGAGCATCAAGGGCGCAATCTGCCTAGCGTCCATAGGCGTCATTGCTTCCATCTATTTCTCTACTTTCCAGACCGATCCTTCCCTGGTGTCCTCGATGGTGATGCCCAGGGGTTTGAGTCCGTCGCGGATCTGGTCCGCCAAAGCATAGTTCTTATCTTTCTTAGCATTCTTGCGCATCTCGAGCAGTAGCTCCATCAGTTGGGAAGCCAACGCATCGTCCACCTGATCTTCAACTGGTTCCTCTTGGACAATCCCCATGATGTCTATGGCAAAGTCCTTGAAGAGGTCTCTTGCGCCGACAAGTGTATCCGTATTCTGGGCGTCCAGTGCTCGGTTGACCTCCTTGGCCAGATCGAACAATATTCCAAGGGTCAGTGCCGTATTGAAATCGTCATCCATGGCCTCTTCCATCTTATCGCGGTATGTTTTCCAACGTTCGTCCACGTTGTCGTTTTCCGCAAGATCGGCCGTATTCATACGGTTCCAGGTCTTCTGCAGTTTGCCCAGCGCTTTTTGGTCTTCCTTAAGCTTACTGTCACTGAAATCCAAGGGGCTTCTGTAATGGGTTCCCAGCAGGAAGAAACGTACGACTTCCCCAGGGAATTGTTCCAGCACTTCACGTACCAAAAAGAAGTTGCCAACCGACTTGCTCATCTTCTCCTCGTTGACCGTGATGAATCCGTTGTGCAGCCAATAGTTGGAGAAGGTATGTCCGGTGTACCCTTCGGACTGGGCGATCTCGTTCTCGTGGTGCGGGAAGATCAGGTCGTAGCCACCGCCGTGGATGTCAAAGGTCGGTCCGATATACTTGAGACTCATCGCTGAGCACTCTATATGCCATCCGGGTCTTCCTTTGCCCCAGGGGCTGTCCCAGGCAGGCTCACCCGGTTTGGCTTTCTTCCACAGAGCAAAGTCCAGAGGATCCTTCTTCTCATTGTCCACGTCCACACGGGCACCGGACTTCAGATCATCCAGGTCGCGCTTGGACAGCTTTCCGTATCCCTCGAAACTACGCACCTCGAAATAGACGTTGCCGTCAATATTGTAGGCGTAGCCCTTGGCTTCCAGAGTCTTGACCATATCGATGATATCATCCATATGTTGGCTGACCTTGGGGTGCATATCTGCTTCCAGAACGCCTAGGGACTCGGCATCCTTCCTGTATTCCTCGATATAGCGGGCGGCTAGGGAAACAGGCTCCTCGCCTTCCTCCAGCGCCTTTTTAATGATCTTATCATCGATATCGGTGAAGTTCTGGATATAGGTCACTTCATAACCCTTGTAGATTAAGTACTTACGGATGGCATCGAAGGCCACCATGGGTCTGGCGTTGCCGATATGGATGTAGTTGTAGGTAGTCGGGCCGCAGACATACATGGAGACCTTGCCTTCTCTTACTGTCTCGAACGGAACCTTTGCCCTATCCATGGTATTGTATACTTTTAACATATTCTCACCTATATGCGAATTTCGGTATTCGCGAAAATTCTCTCTTTGATTTCCTCAACACCCAGCACCGGAATCAGCTCATGCATCTCCGGGCCGCTCATCACGCCTGTTAGTGCGATCCGCACCGGCATGAAAACCTGCTTACCTTTGAGATCCAGCGCCTTCATGGTCTCCTTGAAACACTTCTTGACCACCTCTGGCGTAAGCTCTTCCTTCTCAGAAAGTGCCTGCACGAATTGCTTCAGCATGCCCGGAATGAAGTCCTGAGCGATGATTTCCTTGGCCTTCTCGTCCTCTAGGGGCTTGCTGGCGAAGAACAGCTCGGCTTTCTCACCGATCTGGGACATATGGTCTAGTCCGGTCTTGATCACCGACACGATGCGTTTCACCTTCTGGTAAGCCGCTTCGTCATCCATATCTTCCAGATAACGGTTCTGTACCAGGTAGGGCATTGCCAGCTCAGTCAGCCTGTCGTCATCGGCTCTCTGTATGTGCTGGTGGTTAATCCAGTTGAGCTTGTCATTGTCAAAGACAGCCGGATTCTTGGCCACCCGGTCTAAATCGAACAGTTGCTCCAGTTCTTCCATGCTGAAGAGCTCTTCTTCTCCTTCAGGAGACCAGCCCAGCAGCACCAGGAAGTTCACAAGACCCTCCGGCAGGAAGCCGGCGTTCACATAGTTGACCACCGAGGTGGATCCGTGACGCTTGCTCATCTTGCTGCGGTCCTTGCCCAGAATCAGGGATACGTGGGCGAACTTCGGTTGCTCCAATCCCAAGGCCTGGTAGATCATCACCTGCCTGGGTGTATTGGAGAGATGTTCCTCACCCCGGACCACGTGGGAGATCTTCATGGTGGAGTCGTCGATGACCACGGCGAAATTGTATGTGGGGATGCCATCTGACTTGACGATGACATAGTCGCCGATACCGTCGGATTCAAAGGTTACCGTACCGCGCACTAGGTCATCAATTACGATGTCCTGTCCCTCGGGAACCCTGAAACGGATGACCGGTTTTCTGCCTTCAGCCACGAAGGCCTCTTCCTGTTCTTTGGTCAGCGTACGACAGCTGCCATCGTAGCGAGGCATCTCGCTCCGGCTCTTCTGCTCCTCACGCATATCCGCCAGCTCCTGCGGTGAGCAGTAGCACTTGTAGGCAAAGCCTTTTTCCAAAAGCTCATCCACGTAGCGGTTATACAGTTCCAATCGCTCGGTCTGACGGTAGGGTCCGTAGTCCCCGCCTGCATCGATGCCTTCGTTCCAATGGATACCGATCCACTTGAGTGCATCCTTGATGTTCTCTTCCGATTCTCTGGATGATCGCTCCAGGTCCGTATCTTCAATTCTTAAGATGAAATCCCCGCCATGTTTCTTGGCATAGAGATAATTAAACAATGCCGATCTCGCTCCCCCGATATGCAACGGCCCTGTGGGGCTGGGTGCGAATCTTAATCTAACTCGGTCCATACTACTTCCTCCTCTAAAAAACATTCATTCTATTGTATCATAAGGGTCATTTTCAGCCATTAGTTTTTGTCCTAATACAGCAAACTGCTTGGCAGGCGATGCCTTCTTCCCGACCACAGAAGCCCAGTCCTTCCGTGGTGGTGGCTTTGACACCGATCCGCTCCACTTCAACACCTAGGCAATCCGCTATATTCTTTCTCATCCGCTCTCTGTACGGCATGAGTTTCGGTCGTTCCGCAATCAGGATCATATCCGCATTGAGAAGCTCGTAACCGGCCTCCGGCAGCAGCTTGGCCACTTGGCGCAAGAGCTCGAGACTGGATACATCCTTGTAGGCCATATCGCTGTCAGGGAAATGTTCCCCGATGTCGCCGCGTCCCAGCGCGCCCAATAGAGCATCCATCAGGGCATGCACCAACACATCGCCGTCTGAATAAGCCAGCAGGCCCTTTTCATGGGGGATGTCCACCCCGCCCAGGACCAACCTGCGTTCTGGCACCAGTTTATGCACATCATAGCCTGTTCCGATTCTCATATCGGGAATCTCCACCTTGCTCTTCATCCAGGCCAAATCCTCCGGTTCCGTAATCTTCCTGTTGGTCTCATCTCCAGGCACCACACGGACAAGCTTGCCCTGAGCCTCCAGAAGCGAGGCTTCATCCGTATAAGCAGCGTCTGCCGGTTTCTGTAGCGCTTGCTGTAAAAGAGTACGCTTGAACACCTGCGGCGTCTGAATCGCTTGCAGTTCGGAGCGATCCAGGGTTCCCAGCACCAAGGCGCCGCGAACCCTCTTTATGGTGTCCTTGACCGGAATGCCCGGCACCACGGCAACGGCCCCTTCTTCGCAAGCTGCGAGCAGCCTGTGCCATAGGGCAGTCGAAACAAAAGGCCGCACACCATCGTGTACAGCCACAATATCCATTTGCGATGAAACACCACGCACGCCGCTGCGTACTGAGTCGATGCGTTCCTTGCCCCCTGCGACGATTTCACTGATCTTCCCATACCGCTCTTTCAGTTCCCGGGCTCTATCAGTCATTTCATCTGCAGGCAAGACCAAAACGATCTCATCCGTCGCTTCATCATTATGAAAAAATTCCAAACTGTATTCCAGTATGGTTTTAGCGCCTACTTTAAGAAATTGCTTGGGAACCGTCTGTCCCATGCGCAATCCTTTACCGCTGGCCACTACTACAACGCCTACTCTCATTTTCACCTACCTGGGTCTGGCAAAGATCATGCGGCCAGCCGCTGTCTGCAAGACGCTGGTCACTTCCACATTGACGATATTTCCGACCAGCTGTTTTCCATTCTCAATGACCACCATGGTTCCGTCATCCAAATAACCGATACCTTGGCTGGCTTCCTTGCCTTCTTTCATAATCTTGACACCGAATTCCTCGCCTGGCAGCACCACCGGTTTCAGAGCATTGGCCAGTTCATTGATATTCAGTACTTTCACACCCTGTAATTGGGCGACCTTGTTCAGGTTATAATCATTGGTCAGGATGGGCATGCCCTTGTCCTGTCCCATTTTTACCAGTTTAGCGTCAACTTCGTGGATCTCGGGATAATCCGACTCCTCGATCTCTACGGTGATGTCATCTTCCTTCTGCATCATACCCAGGATGTCCAGACCACTCCGGCCCCGGTTACGTTTCAGCGAATCGGACGAGTCAGCGATCTTCTGCAGTTCCTCCAGTACGAAATTGGGTACCACCAGTGAACCATCGATGAAACCACTCTTGGCGATATCATAGATTCTTCCATCGATAATCACGCTGGTATCCACCAGTTTGTTGATGCCCATGGGTTGAACTATAGGTGTCTTCAGTCGGCCCGATCTGCCACGTGTAACGATGCTGGGGAAGATACTCATGAAATCTTCACGACGGCGGGTACCAATCATCCAGCCTATATAGGCAAAGAAAAAGGCAACCAATACATAGAAGTATGGTCCCACGAATGGTAGCTTGTATATGGAATTGCCCAGAAGCAAAGCCACTACCAAACCGACGACCATGCCTGCCAGACCGCTAAGCATCTCCTGGGGCGACATATTGTCAAAGCTGGTACGGATAATCCTGGTTAGTTTCTCCAATCCAATTAACATAAAATGTGCTACTACATATCCCGACAGGGCAGCTCCGATCACTGCCAACACCATATAACCGATATTGGCCTCCAACTCAGTAGCCAGATAAGTACGGAATCCCACCCCAATAAGCAGGTACAGTGGTACAGTCACCATACCGGTCATAACAAACCTAATAATGTTCTTCAACATGCGTCTCTCCTTAAAAGTTCGAATAAAATAGAAAATGAATAAAAGAAATAATGGGAAAATTAGAAAAATAATAAATAATATAATAGTGAGCATGGTAATAAGTGATAATGTAAACAATATTCAATTATCTAAAGAATAACCCAGGCCGACTATTTGCGCAATACTATTCTTGCTGGTGTTGCTTCAAGTAACTGAAAATCAATTCCTTCGCTTCATCCGGTTTGATATCATTGGCAAGAGAAATCTCGCTGGTCAGGATGCCGACCGAGTTGTCCAGCATCTTTTTCTCTCCAGCAGACAGACCCTTTTCACAGTCCCGGATATACAAATCTTTGATTACTTCAGAAATTTCTTCAATCTCACCGGTCTTCAACTTTTCCATGTTTGCCCGGTAGCGGTGGTTCCAATTGTCCGATAGGTCTCTGCTCTTTTCCACGAGCACTCCAAAGGCTTTCTGCAACGCTGCTTCATTGTTCACTTCTCTGAGTCCCAATTTATCCGCATTACCAACCGGCACCATAACCTGCATGTCGTTTATTTCCAAACTGATTATATAATATTCTTTTTCTTCGCCCATGACTTCCTGCTTTTCAATACTCAGAATCTCACCGGCACCGTGCATAGGATATACTACTTTTTGTCCGATTTTATACATAATCTGACCTCCACATCTGTGTTTAATCAGTATAGCATAAAAAATTAAGAATACATAATATCATACTACGGCCCCTAGTGTCAATCGCTAACTGAAGCGTTCGACAGCCTCTCGGATATTCCTGACACCAATTAGCTCGATTGACGTTGCAGGAGCCAGTTTTTCAGCCATATCCTGCGGTAGAACCACACGTCTGTAACCCAGGCTGTGCGCCTCCAGCACCCGTTTCTCTACCTGTGGGACACTTCGGATTTCGCCACCCAGCCCCACTTCTCCTAGCGCCAGTGTGGCCGCATCGAAACGTCTTTCCTTTAAGGATGATGCGATGGCCAGACACACGGCCAGATCCGCAGCGGTCTCCTGGATTTTCATGCCGCCAGCCACGTTGATGTAGATATCTTGGTCCGCCAGCATGAAGTGCATCTTCTTCTCCAATATGGCCAGCATCAGATGCAAGCGGTTCAGGTCATATCCACTGGACAGTCTTCTGGGATTGCCAAATGGGCTCTTGGCGCAAAGCGCCTGGATTTCCAGCAAGAAAATGCGCGAACCTTCCAGGGCGGGATAGACCACCATCCCTGATGAGTTGTGTTTGCGCGAAAGGAACAATTCACCCGGATTGTCTACCCCCATCAGGCCCTTTTCCTTCATTTCGAAGAGACCGATCTCGTGCGTGGAACCGAAACGGTTCTTGGTGCCGCGCAAGATGCGGAATTCCTCGTTCTTGTCACCCTCCAGATAAAGGACGGTGTCCACCATGTGCTCCAAGACCCGGGGACCGGCCAGATTGCCGGACTTGGTGACATGTCCCACCAATATAACGATACGGTCAGAACCTTTGGCCTCGAGAAGCAACTTCATGGCGCACTCCCGAACTTGGGTAACACTGCCTGGGGCGCTCTCAACTTCCTCGGTAAAGACCGTCTGTATGGAGTCCACGATGACGACCTTGGGATTTTCCTTGGTAATCCTGGCAAGGATGCGTTCCATATTGTTCTCCGGAAGAAGCAGAATTTTCTCCCCGTCCACTCCCAACCGTTCCGCCCGCATCTTGATCTGGCTGGCGGACTCCTCTCCTGACACATAAAGAAGCGGCTCCTGAGCCGCCAATTTTTCCGCGCTCTGCAATAGCAACGTAGATTTCCCGATACCCGGATCGCCGCCCAAGAGCACCAAGGAGTCCGGTACGAAACCGCCCCCCAGCACCCGGTCCAGTTCCACCAGACCGCTCAGCAACCTCTGGCGATTCTCTCCGCTCACCTGGGCCAGAGATTGCACCTTTCCTTCTTTCTGGGAGCGGGTATTCTTGGTCAGATTGACTGACTTTTCCTCATGCAGTGTGTTCCAAGCCCCGCAACCGGGGCACTTGCCCATCCACTTGGGTGATTCCTGCCCACAGTCGGAGCAGACGAAAACGCTTCTTGTCTTAGCCATGATGTTCTTCCTCCTGTAGCAACAGGTACTCATCCAGCAGGCGGATCAGCTCATCCACTTTCACTGTCTGGTTGATGATATCCCGGTAATGTGCGGCGCCCCGTCCATTCTTGATATACCAAGCCAACTGTTTCCTCATCTCACGAACCCCGATGCGCTCACCTTTGAATTCACAAGCCATCAGCAGATGACGCTTGGCCAGCGTGATCTTCTCTTCCATATCGGGATAGTCCGGTTCCTCACCGGCCAACACCTGAAGGTTCTGTCGGATAAGCCAAGGGTTACCAAAAGCACCCCGACCGATCATCACCGCCGTGCAACCGGTGTGCTCCAGCATCCGTTTCGCGTCCTCAGGCTTCATAATGTCCCCGTTGCCGATGACCGGGACCGTTACCCGGGACACCACCTCTCGGATGCAGTCCCAGTCAGCCTGTCCCGCATAGTACTGTTCCCTGGTCCGCCCGTGCACCGCAATGCAGGCCACACCCAGACCAGACATCTTGGCGGCAATCGGGCCAACGATGTTCTCATCCCCATGGAACCCTTTACGCAGCTTGACGCTTACCGGTACGGGAACAGCGTTCACCAGGGCATCCACTGCCCGGTAGGCCACATCAGGTTCCTTCATCAGGGCTGATCCCTCTCCGTTCTTCACCACTTTGGGCGCAGGACAACCCATGTTGAAATCGATCCATTTCGCACCCCGATCGACCATGATCTTGGCTGCTTGGGCCAGACTCTCCGGTTCTCTTCCAAAAATCTGCACCGCGATGGGATCCATCTCTCCCGTGGTATCCATTAGGTCGAAAGTCTTCTTGTTGCTATACACCAGAGCCTTGTCGCTGATCATCTCGGTGTAGACCGCTCCACAGCCCATCTCCTTGACGATGATGCGGTAAGCCTTATCCGACACACCCGCCAGCGGCGCACAGACCACCTGGTTCTCTATGTTAATATTCCCTACATTCCACATCTATCTTCTGTTCCGTTCGTATATGATTTTCAGACCCTTGAGGGTCAGATTCTTGTCAACACCATGGATGAGCTCGGTGCTAGACGCGAACATCTCGGCCAAGCCACCGGTGGCAATGACCTGGGGCTTTTCTCCCAGTTCTTCGCTGATCCTTTTGATAAGACCTTCTATCTCACCCAAATAGCCATAAAATATGCCGGATTTAATGGAATCCGTGGTATTCTTACCGATCACATTTGCCGGCTTCTCGATTTCCACCACATGTAGCTTGGATGTCATGCGACCAAGCGCCTCTACGGACATTCTCGGGCCCGGGCAGATGGCGCCCCCTAGGTACTGGCCCTTGGCAGATACTACGTCAAATGTAGTGGCCGTGCCGAAATCAATGACTAGGCAGGCACCCTTACAATAATCGTAGGCTGCCACCCCGTTGGCGATGCGGTCCGCCCCTACCTCGCGTGGATTGTCCAGCAGAATGGGCATGCCGGATTTGACGCCCGGCCCCAGAAACAGCGGCTCTTTGCCGCACAGCTTCCGAAGCAGCGTGCGGTAGGGTTCGTTCAGCTCCGGAACCACCGATGAGACAATGCTGTCCTCGATGTCCTCCGGGTCCAACCCCTCCAGAGCGAACAGGCCTTGGATCAGCACCAGGTATTCATCTTCGGTCTTATGTTTGACCGTCTCGATACGCCAGCTCGTTTCCACATCATCTTGGTTTATCACACCGATTACGGTGTTTGTATTGCCTATATCAATCAATAGTATCATCTTACATTCTCCAGATAGCGGTTAACCGCCTTGTATATAAAGTAGATTAGGATCGCCGCCACCAGTACCTCAGGAAGCCCATGGGTCACCACGATCATGCCAGCCACCCTCCAGTCAGGAAAGAACCCCCGCCAGAGTGCCAGACCCAATACCCCGATGGTATTGGTAAGTGTGCCCGCCACAGCTGCTACTACGGATCCCATCGGTTTCCTGTCCATCTTGGCAAATGGTACGAACACCAGATAGGATGTCAATCCAATTAACACCCTGGGTACGATAGCGATCAGGGGATCAGCGAACAGCGGACTGGCCTGTTGCATGAAGCTGAACATTCCGAAGATCAAGCCCACCAGCATTCCGACAACAGGTCCTTCCAGAATGGCAGCCAGGATTACTGGTATGTGCATAATGGTCGCCCGACCAGCTGGTGAAAAAGGAATGGGTATGAATCCCAGTGTTGTGCTACCCAGCACCACGGTGATGGCTCCTAACAACCCCACGATGGCAATCTGTCTCGTATTGAATTTCATAGTTCCTCCAACCCTTTCGGGCCCAATGTACAGCCGCAACTGCGTGCCGTCATACTGAGTATATCAAAAAAGAAAGCAAAAGCCCAAGAGCTTTTGCTTTCCTGATTCTTAACTAATCTTTTGTCACTCGGGGCTATTCGCCCTTTACGGCTTCATGCCTCTTAGAGCCGGCCATCATCAGACCAAGCTCGGAAACCGTAGCTTCCTCAGCATCGACCACACCCATGATCTCGCCTTCATAGATAACCGCGATCCGGTCGGACAGAGTCATTACTTCCTCCAACTCGGTGGATACCAGCAGGATGCCGGCACCCTTGGCGCGTTCCTCAACCAGACGTTCATGTACGTACTCTGTAGCACCGATGTCCAGACCACGAACCGGGTGGGCCGCAATCAGGAACTCAGGGTCACGGTCCAGCTCTCTGGCCAGAACCATCTTCTGTTGGTTACCACCGGACAAACTGCCACCGGCCGTCTCGATGGTCGGGGTTTTCACGTTGAAATCCTTAACCATGCGTTCGGAAACCTCTTCAATGGCTTTCCAGTCCAAGATCTTGCCTTTGGCAAAAGGCGGTTTATAGTAGTTGATCAGCATCAGGTTTTCCTTGATGCTCATGTCCTTGATCATACCCCGTTTATGACGGTCGGCCGGAATATGGGCCACGCCACGCTCCAGGATATCCCTGGGTTTGGCATTGGTTGCATCTGCACCGCAGATTTTGATGCTTCCTTTGGTCACTTTTCTCAGACCTGTCATTACGTCCAGCATCTCATCCTGCCCGTTACCGTCTACGCCGGCGATACCTAAGATCTCACCTTTTCTCAAGGTCAGGTTGAATCCTTTCAAGGCTAACACGCCCTTGTCTCCCATGCACTCGACATCCTTCATCTCTAGGACAACATCGCCCAGCTTGGGTTCCTCAAGTACACGGTCCAAGTCGATTTCTCTACCTACCATCAGCTTGGCCAGTTGGTGCTTGTCGGTGTCTTCTTTCATTACAGTCTCACAAGACTTACCGCCTCTAAGAACAGTGACCCTGTTGGAGATATTCATAACCTCATTCAATTTATGAGAAATAAAGATTACGGTATGTCCCTCACCGGTCAGTTTGTTGATTATCTTGAATAGCTCTTCAACCTCTTGCGGTGTCAGAACCGCTGTCGGCTCATCCAAGATAAGAAGGTCCGCACCACGGTAGAGTGCTTTCAGGATCTCAATCCTCTGCTGCTCTCCCACTGTCAGATTCTCCACCATTTCATGGGGATCTATCTTCATGTTGTATTTTTCGGCCAGTTCCACCAACGCCTTTGAGGCGCCTTCCAAATCCAGCACTTGCTTGTTTTCCGACATGCCCAGTACCACGTTCTCGATTACGGACAATGCGGGAATCAGCATGAAGTGCTGGTGCACCATGCCGATGCCGTTCTCGATGGCAACCTTGGGTGAATGGATATCCACCTTCTTGCCATGCAGCCAAACTTCTCCCGATGTCGGGCTATATAGCCCGTACAGAATATTCATAAGTGTGGACTTGCCGGCGCCGTTCTCACCCAGAAGGGTATGCACTTCGCCTTTTTCCACCTTGAATGTTACGTGGTCATTCGCCAAAACACCGGGAAACTGTTTGACGATCTCTCGCATTTCTAAAATATTTTCAGCCATAGGTTCTCCCCCAAATCATCTTTTAGTGGTCGCGGAGCGGTGATTTGTCTTCTATTAGGCCGAGATCTTTTTTCATCTCTTCCCATTTCGCTCTTCCGTGCTCTGTCACCATTACTGCTTCAGCGACCCCCATACCCAAACGCTTGATTGTATCCAAACCTGGTGCATCTTCCAAAACGCCGTCCTTCTTGTTGTCCCTGGTCCACACGGTACCGCCGTTATAGCAACCGCCCAAACCACCACTGACCAACATCTCGTGCATCAAATAATAATTGATGATTGCCAGATTGGCCATTTCCTGTCCCCCATGCCTCGTGCCGCCGGTCGAGAGCGCTGCTCCCACTTTATTCTGCAAATGTCCGGGGTGCACCAAGTACATGGGACGTAACCTGTTGAATACGGCCGCCAGTTGCGCCGTGATGTTCATGTCATAGACAGGTGATCCAATGATGAATCCGTCTGCCTTCAAGATCAGTGCTTCCAGTTCCTGTAAATCGTCCTGGATGATGCACATGCTGTTCCTGCGAATACAGGCGTCGCAATGTACACAGTAACCGATCTTCTTACCCCTTACCGACCAGTATATGGTCTCGATGCCGGGCACTTTTTCTGTTTCTCTCAATGCTTCTTGAACTGCGAACTCGGTCGCCCCTTTTCTGGGACTGCCGCTGATACCTAATATGACCGCCATTTTTACTATGCTCCTCTCAACTTTTGGAAGGATTGCGCCCGCCGAAGCAGGCGCATTAGGAAATTGAATGTTTCTGATTCATTGGGTCCGCGGGACCAATTCCCCGGACTTGTCATTTCGTAAATCCCGTTGATTTCAGCAAATTCTTCCTAGGAAACCAGTTTCGGTGACCAGGATACTGCTCTTGGCCATCTGTAAACACTTGGTTCATATCGGCAACACCGTACATCACAACCATGTCTCCCAACTCAAATCGCAACTGTTAAGAATTCCTCCAGCTGCGTTCGCCGCATTGTCAAACAGAAAAAACTAGCTGTTGCTTTTTCGGTCAGACAGCAAGGACCCTGGTGCAGCGCACCATTCGATTGGATATATTGATATAGCTCTTAGTTTTCTTCTTAGTCCTTGTGATAAGGCTTGGCTGTTGCAGCCGGTGCCCTGGACTTCCCTACGAAACCGGCCAGTGCGAAGATGGTGAGCGCGTATGGCAGCATCAGCAGGAACTGGAACGGAATGGCCGTTCCGGCAGCTTGCAGCCTGAACTGAATGGCCTCAGCCGCGCCGAAGATGATACCCGCAAATAGGACACCTTTCGGAGAGTACTTACCGAACACAACTGCAGCCAACGCCATGAAACCACGGCCAGCGATCATGTTCTCAGTGAAGAAACTCAAGAGACCCAAGGATACGTATGCGCCTGCCAGGCCGCTGAAGAGACCGGAAATGAAAATGGTCACGTAGCGCACCAGATACACGTTGATACCCACAGTGTCACAGGCTTTGGGATGCTCACCAACCGCCCGTACTTTAAGGCCGATGTCCGTCTTGAACATAATAAAGCTAGCGATGGGCACCAATATAAGCGCCAGGTAGACCAGTGCGTTCTGTTGGAACAACGCCGGGCCGATCACCGGTATCTTAGAAAGAATCGGTATCGCGATGATTTCGAAAGAATCAACATCCGGCGGTGCCGTGTTCAGTCCAAACAAGGTTCTGGCAAAGGTGGTCGTTAGACCAAGACCCAGAATGTTGATGGCCGCCCCGATTACGATTTGGTTTGCTTTAACGGTTACCGCGAGATACGCGAAGATCAGCGCGATGAGTCCCGCCATAAACATGGCGAACAGGGCGCCGTACCAGGCGGATCCGAACCACCAGGAACCGGCTACGCCGGACAGTGCCCCCACCAGCATCATACCTTCCACACCGATGTTAACTATTCCGGCACGGGAACTGAATACCAGGCCCATACCTGCAAGAATCAAGGGAGTAGCAGTCCGAAGATCTGCGGCGATAAATTTAGCGATCGCTGTTAGAAATTCCATCTTTAGTACCTCCTTGTCTCGCTATTTTCTCTAATTTACGTTTGTTATATGCTTCTTCGAAGTATCCGCTTGAGATTACAAAAATAATTACGAAAGCTTGAATGATATAAATGATGGCGATGGGCACTCTGGCCAGCATCTGCATCATGTTGGCTCCGCTTCTAAGGATTCCGAAGAGGATACCGGCAATCAGGATGCCTATCGGTGCTCCGCCACCCAGAAGGGCTACGGCGATACCGTCAAAACCATATCCTGGTGAGAAGTTCTGGAACATTCTGAGCTGGATACCTAAGATCTCACAGGTTCCCGCCAGACCGGCGAATCCGCCCGCGATGAACATGGCGAGCAATGCATTCTTAGTCGGGTTGATACCCGCATATTCAGCTGCTGTAGGATTGAGACCTACTACTCTGGTTTCGTAGCCTGTGGTCGTCTTCCAAAGGAAATAATAGTAGAAAACGATAGTCAAAAGTGCTATCAGGAAACCGGCATGCAATCTGGTACCTGGTATGATCTTCGGCAGGATAGCCGAAAGTTGTGCCTGTGGTGTCTGTGGAAAGCTTCCCGGTGGCTCAATCATGGGCCCGGTTACCAAGAAACTTAAGAAATGTGTTGCGATATAACTCAGCATAATAGTGGTGATAACTTCAGATGCTCCGAACCGAACCTTCAGCCAGCCTGCCAACAGACCCCAGAGTCCACCACCGATAAATCCGGCCGTGATTGCCAAGGGCAAGTGGATAACCATCGGAAGTCCAGTCAGATAGATGGCGACAGCTGTCGAAAATATCGCCCCTATATAAAGCTGACCTTCCGCACCCAGGTTTACCAAGCCACAGCGAGCGGCAAAGGCGAAACTGAGAGCTGTAAATATAAGCGGTGTCGTCTTGACCAACGTCTCCGCTATTGCGTTCGTGTTGCTAAGTGATCCCATGAACAAGCTCTTGTAAGCTAGCCACGGATCCACACCGATGAACTTGATGACACCCGCTCCAATTAGGAGTGCAGCCATTACGGCTATAAAGGGTATCCCTAGTTTCTTGAGTAGCATCTCTGAGCTACCCCATGATCGCTTTTTCTCTTCCAAGTCGTTCCCCCCAATACATATATCTTGTGAATCCTATGATTCACATCCTACGATTTCCAACAATCCTTCCGCATCATGCGGCATGCAGTGAAAATCAAAACCCAAAGCATCAGCTACCGCATTGACTATGGCCGGTGCCACTGGTACCGTTGCACATTCGCCAATACTCTTTCCCCCGAACGGTCCGGGGACTTCTCCTTCCTCTATAAAGTCAAGCTTTATGTCGGGCATCATTGATGCCTTGAACATCTTGTATTTTTTCAGGTTGCTATTTTTCAACCTGCCTTGCTCGTCAAACTCCATCTTCTCGGATAGCGCATAACCTAGTCCCATCTGGATACCACCTTCCAACTGACCTTCCAGCGACAAGCGGTTGATGGCCTGCCCCACATCGTGAACGGCCACATAATCCAGCAAGCGTACGGTTCCTTGCTCCTCGTCCACTTCCACCTGAGCGAAATGGGCTCCAAACGAAGTCCTACCCGCCTGTGATCCGTAAGAGGTAGAAACCATGACATCCTCTTGCAGTTCCCGGTGGGAATAAAGTAACAGGTCTGCGAAGGATACTTCCTTGCCGGAGGCACTGATAATTTTCTTGCCTTCCTGCAATTGCAGATTTTCTTCAGCTTCTTCTAGCATGGCGGAAGCTAGTAAGAGAAGTTTCTCCCTCATTATCCCGGCCAGCTTGATGCAGGCCGCTCCGGTGACGAACACGCCTCGGCTGGAGTAGTCTCCCAGATTCCAAGGTGTGAGGTCCGTATCCGATTCCACTACCGCAATGTCTTCCACTTCTAACCCGAGTTCCTCCGCGAGGATCATCATCTGCGAAGTGATCAGTGAATTACCCATATCATGTGTCCCGCTCTCAAACACCATGGTGCCATCGTCGTTCAGTTTGAGCCGCAATCCCACGAAATCTCTATGGGCGCCGTAGACGCCGTTGCCGTGGCAACCGATGGCAAAACCTATGCCTCTCTTATTGTTTCTACCTGAATCCCGATGTTCCTGCCTTAAATTAGAATTATTTTCTTCTTTTTTATTTAACTTCCATTTATTTTTGACTGACCAGTCAAATAGTTCTAATCCTCGCTCCATGCAGTCCAGCGGTCTGGGATTTCCCACTTTTTCCAGGTCTACGTCTTCCGGGCGGATCAAGTTCTTCCTTTGCAAGGTAACGATGTCTATTTCCAATCGCACGCTGATGGCATGTAACTGTCGCTGCTGGGCAAAAATGGCCTGAGGTGATCCGTAACCCCTCATAGCACCGGCAATCGGCAGGTTGGTCAGCACAGGTGTACCAACGTATAGCATATTGGGGATCTTGTAGGTCTTGAACACCTTGTGGCTCATGGCCCCGATCACGTTGTAGGCCGAACCCACATAAGCGCCTGTATTGGTCAGCACGTTGTACTGCTGGGCCACGATGGTGCCGTCCTTCATCACACCAGTCTTCAGACGGACGATCGAGCCATGTCTGGTCCGGGAGGCGATCAGGTTCTCCTTGCGGGTCAGGTCAATCTTCACCGGTCTATGGGTCATCATGGAGAGTGCTGCAGCCGGTCCTTCCAGTACTGCCGGAATTTTGCTACCGAACGCTCCACCCAGCGTAGGTTTCACGATTCGCACCTTGCTCTGCGGCAAATTGAAGACAGCGCTGATGATGTTACGCACTGCAAAGGCGTTCTGGGTGCTGGAATAAATGGTTAGTTTGCCCTGCTCGTCATAATCCGCAATGCTCACATGGTTTTCCAAGGCCATGGGACTGACGATGGGTGTTCTGTATTCATCCTCAAAGATATGGTCAGCTTCTGCGAAGCCCTTCTCCACATCTCCTACCTGGTTCTTAATGTCGTTCAGGCGATTGTTCACGTTGTCGTGCAGTTGAACAGCTTCTTCCTCGATAGCTTCCTCAACGGAGAGTACCGCCGGAAGCTCTTCATATTCCACCCGAATCAGCTTGGCGGCCTTATCGGCAACCTTCTGGTCGATGGCAGCTACAGCGCAGACCCTATCTCCCACGAACCGAACGATTTCTGAGAATACGGTCTCCGTTTGAGGAATATCATGGTCGGCGAAGCGTAATGCACTGTTATATTTCTTGTTTGAGGTGTTGAACGGAGTAGCGATGGCCACCACGCCTTCCAGCTTCTCGGCTTCCGAGGAGTCGATGGAGACCACCCGGGCGTGGGCTTTGGTAGAAAGCACCAGTTTGCCGTAGAGCATGTTCTTCAGTTTCATGTCTCCGGTATAGCAGGTCTTGCCTGTCACCTTGTTGTAGGCGTCGAAGATGGGCTGGCTGCCGCCGATGATGCGCAGATCCTTACTCATGGTTATCACCTCTCATCTTCTGGGCGGCATCCTCTATGGCGTCCACAATCTTCACGTAACCGGTGCAACGGCACAAGTTGTTATTCAATGCTTTCTTGATTTCGTCCCTGGTGGGTTTTGGATTCTGATCCAACAGAGCCTTGGCCGAGATGACCATGCCTGGCGTGCAAAACCCGCACTGCACGGCTCCCTTTTCTACGAAGGATTCCTGGATGGGATGCAAGTTGGGTCCATCGGCAATGCCTTCGATGGTAATGATTTCTTTGCCTTCACATTTGACAGCCAAGGTAGTGCAGGCATTGAGGGCCTGTCCGTCGATCAAGACCTTACATGCGCCGCAGTCTCCAGTGCCACAACCTTCCTTGGGGCCGGTGATGTCCAGCATATCCCGCAGAACGTACAACAACGTATAGTTCTTTTCCACTTTGACTTCATAAATTCTTCCATTAATTTTCAATTTAATATTGTTCACGAAATCTCCTTTCGATATGGATGCTGCTCCGCCAGAAGGCAGAGCAGCTCCACAGGGAGTAAAGTTAAGATAGTAGCGAATTAGTTGGTGGAAGCCCGTTCCACGATGTTGGGCTCTACCAGGATGAAAGTTTCAGTCTGCTTGCCTTGCAAGAGTTTGAGAAGCATCTCAGCACCCTTCTGGCCCAGCAGGTCCGTCCTGGAATCCAATGAAGAGATATTGACCAGCTCCGAGAACTGAGTGTTCCCCGAACCGACCAACATGATGTCTTCTGGCATCTTCAGCCCCCGCCGCTCAATGACCTTGAGTGCCGAGAGTGTGGTGAAGTCAGAAATACCGAAGATGGCGTCCACGCCTTCGTCCAGCAGCTCCTCTGTCACCCGTTCCATCTCCTTAGAGCTGAAGTGACATGTCTTGATGTGATAGGAGTCGGATGAGAAACCGGCTTCCTGCATAACCTCTATAAATGGATATCGGTAAATATCAGATTGGGGATGATCCTCTGCGCCCACGATGATGCCGATGTTCTTGCGACCTTTCTCGATCAGCATCCGGGTCACCTGCTGTACACCATTCTTGAAATTGGTGCTTACACCAGGAAATTCAGCAGGTTCGAAAAAGCGGTTGATCATCAATGTCACGATGTTATGATTCTCTAATCGCTTCAGGTGCTGGTCATTTAGGTAATCGAACGGTTTGGTCATGAATATGACCCCAGCCACGCCCATTTCCAGCAGCTTGTTGCAGGTCGCCAGTTCCTTCTCGTAGTTGTTGTCCGTTGTGAAGGTGATCATGGAATAGCCTTGCTTTTCCAGACCGGACGCGATGTTATCAGCAATTTCCGCGAAAAAGATGTTTTTCAGTGATGGGATTACCAGAGCAATCATTTTGCTGCTTCTGGTCTTCAGCGAGACCGCCATATAGTTCTTATGATAGTCGAGTTCTTTGATGGCCTCATCTATCTTCCTGGCTGTCTCTTCTTTTACTACAATTTTGCGGTTGATGTAACGGGATACTGTACAGGTGCTTACACCCACCCGCTCCGCAATATCTTTAATGGTTGCCATAAATCCTCCGTTAATCGTTTAACTAGGACTAGTTTACCATTTATCTAATCGTTTAACAATATGTATAAAAAGAAAAAGTCTTGCTTTTTTAAGTTGTTAGACATCTATATAACTTTTACTATTCTCCCTCCAGACATAATTTCCTGCATTGTGAAGAAATTAACTTTAACGAGTAACCAGCTCCAGCATACACCATTGCAGGCCCTTCATTCTCCCCCTCTTAGCCCCTTTCACACCTTCTTTCGCTGCCGTCGCATAAAAAAAAGCGAGCAAAAAGGTTGGCTCCCATGACATTATTTAGCTCACCCAGTTTCTTCTTGGTAAGGTTTCTCCTCAGATCCACCTTGTTGGCTATGATTCCTGTGATCCTTAATTTCTCGCTCAACTCTAATTTTACAGTTATCAGGTCTTCAAGAAGATCGTCAAGATTGTCCATGCTGAATGTTTCTACATCAGTTAATATTACAACTTCATCAGAAGCAATCAGCCCTTGTAGTGATGCTTCATTTAGATTTGGCGGGTGGTCAATTATTACGTAATCACATTCATCTCTCAGGCTGTTGAGAATCTCTTATACCGTCCAACTTGATGCTTCACTTTTGAGTCATTTCAGGTTATGCCTTTATAGCCTGCCAAAACATCTGACCTACTGCTTCGGCCTTCTTGCTGAACTCGTCCTTGGTATAGTAGCGGGACTGAATGAACAGGCCATCTATAGTGCAATAGAGCAGTGCAACAATATTTTCTGCTGGCAGATCTCTTACGACTGACTTTTCTTGGCCTTCTTGTATTAGACCGAGTAGCATCGAGGTGAAGAGCATCTCCTTATTCTTGAATATCTCCTGATAATCATCTTGCAGGAACTCAGGAGGGTACAATATGGCTCGGTTTAAGAACCTCGTTTTTTTCTGGTTCTTCCAAGTATGTCAGGATGAAGTGCTTGAGCAACAGCCCGAATTTCTCTTTGACATCCAGATTCCGATTCTTTTCCAGTAGATTTCAATAATATTCTCTGTTCCAGTCATGGATGTCATCCTGGATGGATAGGTAGAGTTCTTCTTTGCTGCTTATATGAGAGTATATGGATGCTTTCTGGCTCCCTACTTCTGAAGCCAGGTTACTAATGGATGTTCCGGCATAACCATACTTCGCAAACAACTTCATGGCTGTTTCCCTTATCAATTTAGGTGTAGCCATATGTCACCTCCTCCTACAAAACATAAGCTAACGACCGTTCGGTAGTTAGCTTTTAATGTCTCTTACAGACATTTGTCAACCTTGCTGTAGGAAGATCGCATAACTGAGTTATTATCCACACTCACATCGAAATACTAGACACTGTTAAATTGTTATCAGTTCGTCAGTTTCTTGTATAAATACTCAGCTCTCTCTTGGCAGATTTCCAATAATGCTTCTTCATCAACATATGTCGAACGCTTTTCTTTAACTACGAGTTTACCATCTACCCACACTGAATCTACATCATTTCCATTGGCATTATATACAATTGCTGAATTAGCCTCATGAACAGGTTGGATATGTGTTTTCTTCCAATCCACTATGAGTAAATCAGCTTTGTAACCAGGTTTGATCATACCTATATCATTTCTTCCCAGGGCCTTAGCACCCCTCAATGTCGCCATTCTGATGATATCCTTTGGGTATAATATTGTTGGATCCATTTTGTTTAGCTTATGTAGAAGAGCTGTAGTTTTTAGCACTTCCAACATATCATTGGAATTATTGCTACCGGCACCGTCAGTTCCTAAAGCAACAGGAACACCAACCTCGAGATATTCCGGTATAGGCGCTATACCAGAGCCCAAAAACATATTACATACCGGATTATGTACCACCATTGCTCCTCTACTCTTTACTATTTCAATTTCCTTTTGATCTAACCAAACGGCATGAGCTAGTTGTGTACGTGTGCTGATTAAACCTAATTCATCGAGAAACTCAACATTCCTTTTACCATATTTGTCCATAGTGGCTTTTACAACACTTTGTGTTTCAGCAGTATGTATTTGAAATAATAAATCATGCTCTTCAGCATACGCAAAGGATTCTCTGAATAAATCAATGGAACAACTCCAAGGATTTACTGGCCCTATCATTAACTTTAATCTACCATTATCCTTGCCATGCCACTCTTGTCTAATACGTTCACTCTCATACAGAATAGCCTCCTTGCTCTCAGAGAGAGGTTTATACGGAGAATTATTACTAAACGTTCTACAATTACATCCTCTTATCCCAGATTTTTCCATAGCTCTAAATACATTCTCAGAATTTTTCGGACTAGTATGCACGTAATGTTGATCGATTACACTTGTCGCCCCATTTTGCAAATTTTCTACGCATCCCAGCAATGCGGCTAGATAATGGTCCTCTTCTTCTGCAAGACTACAGAATGGGAAAGTCACCTCTTGTAGCCATCTCATTAATGGTTTATCATCTGCCAAACCACGCATGAAAGTCTGGAATAAGTGTGTATGGCCATTAATAAGTCCTGGCATAGTCCAACGGCCATTGGCATTGTGAATAGTATCCGATACTTGTAAATATTTTTTTCTCTTCTCTTCATCATCCCCAACATCACAGATTAAATCATCCACAATATATATATATCCATTTTTGTACTCCTTCCAATTTTCATCGAAAGTCAGTACCCATGTATTATCTATTAGCTGTTTCATTCCTTTAATTTCCTCTTTTTCAATAATCTGAGTAAAAGATAAACTTACCCATTATCTATTTGAACTGATAGCACTTGTAGCAGTATGCTATTCGGCTACGTTTAAACAAAAACTTTCAAATCACTGGGAGGATTATTCTGAGTAAGTTTATCAAATATAAAAAACATAATTTAATTCTAATGTATTCACTGAAGTCAAAATTTGCATTGTTCAAACTATTCAAATTATGAAAAGGCTACATATCATTAATCTTCAGTTGGCACATTTTTTCCTTAGAAGGAACTCCATTGGGCCAGTCTCTTAACTTATAATATTCACTTTTCATTATGCTTATATTGTTCACAAGGCTTTTTTTATCACCTGTTTTTTCTAGTCCCTTTAGTCTATCACCAGAGTAAACATCAACAATAATGGGATCTGATGTAAAGCGCTCTGGCAAATAGTCATCTTCAGCAGTCAGGCCTTCATTCAAACTGAATATTCTTTCCAGGTTAATAATTCTCTCACCTATTAAAAGTAAATCCTCTGTTGATATCTCTTTATTAAAATACGCGCTATAGCTTTTAGCTAAATCATCCGGCATTAAAGCAAAAGTTTCTGGACAGGCGAATTTACAAATCCCTAAAGAATCTGATATAGCGTTAAATTCTTCAGAAAATTTAACGAGTTCAGCTTTGTATTGTTCCTCTGTCACCTCAAGGATCTCAGGAACGAGTCTTGGGAAAATTTGCTCTGCAGCATCAACGTTATGAGCAACATCCATCGTAGGTAATCCATAACCCCAATCTGCTCCCCAGTTACTTACTGCAAGTGAAAGTCCGAATGCTTTACTTTGTCTAGGCTCCTGTCCTGACAATTCTACTCCCTTAACTTCCATTGCATATGGTTTGGTCTCGGGATATTTAAGATAATATTCCTTGGTTCCATTTCTTAAATCTCCACCCAATCCTTTTCCCTCAACTAATTCCTCGAAGAATTTATTAATACCCTCTTTATTTCCCCATGACAAATCATATGTTGATTTAATCAGATCCTTCTCTATACATTCAATGGCAAATGCTAACACACCACCTAATGAAATTGGGTCAACACCTTCTAAAAGACATCTATTATATAGATCAATTAAGAATTCGAGATCACCATTACCTATTCTTGGTCCAAGAGCCCATATAGTCTCATATCCAGGTCCTTCTATTGTGTCTCTTCCAATTTTACTTTTTCTTATACATCCTATTGAGCAACCTGGACAGAAAACATTACCTACTGTATATTTTTTCAGTGCGTCGGCATCAATATTATCAACATGCTCAAAGCTTGTTTGCTGATGATTATTAGTAGCTAGATCCCCGACCTGATTCTTGCTACGTATGAGCATAGATTTCCCTTCATCCCTAAGTCGTACGGAGGCCGGGAAATTCTTCACTTGCTCTGAAAGTTCCGTGGACAATTCAATAAAACTGTCATTTTCCTCAGTCTCTTTTTCTCCACTTATAACCACTGCTTTTAAATTCTTACTACCCATAATGGCTCCCAACCCCGTCCGGATAACCATATGGTAACTATCAGATATAATACTTGCTAACCCAGACATCTTTTCACCTGCTGGTCCGATAGTAACTACATTACTTTTTTGATGAATATTTTTTAATTCTTCAGTAGTCTTACGAGTATCTTTTCCCTTAAGAAAAGATGCATCTTTGAATATAACCTCATTCTCACTAATGAAAACATAACCTGTCTCATCCAGTTTCCCAATAAAGACCACTCCACTTAATCCAGTTCTTATGAGTCCTATTCCAAATTCTCCCCAAGAAAACCCACCACCTAATCCGTTGGTTAATGGTGATTTGCTTGTGACCTGCCACTGTACACTAGAAGGGAAACTAGTTCCAGTGAATGGTCCAACAGTAAAAATCAGGGGGTTTTCTGGTGAATATGCTCTGTTCCCATTACCATACTTAGAAAGAAGAGCAATACCAAGACCACGCCCCCCTATATAGTTATCTACTATGGTATTAGGTAGATCCTGATAAGAAAAAGTCTTATCACTCAAATTGATTACTAAAATTGGATTCATTGATTTCTCCTTAATGCTATCTAAATAACAATTATTTTCATTTCAATCGCTCAGTTCTTAGTCTCATACAGCAACTAAATAATTGAAATTCTATTTTTCACACTTAATAAACTATTGCTTAATTACTCTTAGACCGTTATATTTTGTTGTATCCGAATAAACGAAATTATGAATAAATTATTAGTCTTAATATTTCAGCATCCTGCTTCAACTTACCCTTCACATTGACAATATTTAATAACCATCACTGTTTGCTAACATATCAATTTATCAAGCTAATTACTCATAGAAGTAAATTTTAACCTCAAAATTACCACTGCAGATTCATCCAATATTATATGAACCTAATCTTGAGTCTGTTATCTCTTGTCTCGTAAAAGCAAAGCTGCTTCAGCAACTCTTTGTCCTAAATCAGTAACACTTAGTAATCCTAATTCATCGTGCTCAGCCCCAATTTTTCCTTGATTATCAGTCCATACCTTCCCACCAGAATAATTTCCCATAGAACCACCAATAACCATAATTTCCCTTGCTAAAAAACAATTTATCAGACAATTAATTGTCATTTCCTGTCCACCATTTCTAGTACCACCTACGCTGATTGCACCACCAACTTTAAACTTTGAACCAATTTTAGGTAGAAAGCGCATAGGCCGCAAACGATTAAAAAATGAAATAATCTCAGGGGTTGGATTGTATGTATAAACCGGTGAACCAATAATATATCCATCAGCTTCCAAAAATTTTTCGGTAATCCATTTCATATCATCGTTAATAATGCACCCAGTTTTGTTTTTCATACAATAATCGCAATGATTACAATTTTTGATCTTTTTTCCTCTTAAAGATATATATTCTGTTTCTACTCCAAACTCTTGAGCCTTTTCTAAAGCTCTTTTTACAACGAAATCTGTAGCTTCATTTCTAGGACTAGCAGATATTCCCAATATTTTCGTCATACTAACCTCCTTACAAAAATTTTTCTTCTTAACTTATCAAATTCATTGTCGAATATTATTTCTAATTAATTTCCTATCACATATCTTTCTTATTCCGTTCAATTGAAATATTGATTTAATATTTGCTAATTCCCTAAACGCTTTGGTCCAGGGAATTAGCAATTATTTCCTACCATCGTTTGAAATTGTGTCAAAAGTGCTACAAGCAGTTATTTCTATTTAGAATTCAATTTTCCCATCTATAAGATCTGCAATTATAAGATTCAGCTCATCTTGAACCTCATCTGATATTTTATCTGCATGATCATGATAAGAGGAAAAGTAAATAACTTCTTCCCCAACACCTAGATTAAAGACTTCATTAGAAAGAGTACCTTCTAGCAATTTCTCATATGCAAAAGTGTAAGATACCGGGAGATCTTTAATAACACTTACTAAAATATTCTCTGGAGCTAGCTCATATTGGTCACTATTCCCACCAATAGCATATACCCCTCTTTCCTTGCATGCCTCGAAAACACCTAATCCAGCTACGTCAGCAAGGGGTGCTACAATATCAGCTCCTCTATCAATAAAGGCTAACGCGGTTTCTTTTGCTTTTGCAGCATCGGTGCCACTACCTATTATAGTAGTTAATACTTCAATATCAGGATTAACATATTTAGCACCTACTTCGAAACCTTTGACGGCATCAATTATAGGAGGGATCTCTTTCCCGCCAACCATACCGACTGTACCTGTTTCCGACATTAATGCAGCAAATGCCCCTGTTAAGAATCCTGCATGATGACCGCTTGTCTTAATAGAAACTACATTATCTGTGGCTACAATACCGTTGATTATTACAAACTTAGCTTCAGGGAATCTCTCCGATGCGATTATAGCGCTGTCAGCAAACGATGAACCATGTCCAAAGATCAGATCATAGCCCAAATTGGCATAATTTACGAAAATTTCTTCCATGTCTGACTGAGTTACACTTTCAGTAAAAGAAATCTCAACCCCATACTTTTCTTCGACAGTCTTTATGCCTTTGTAACCCATAGCATTCCAACCCTGGTCCGCAAGAGTACCGGGTAACAGAAGTGCAACTTTAAGAGGTTCTTCAACTACTTCCTCTGTTGGCTCTTCAACCGTAGTTGGTTCTTCAACACCAGCTGCATCCTCTTGAGCTCCAGCGCATCCCGTCAGCAATATTGCAAGAACCATAAAAACAGCTAGTAGCGAAACTAATCTTTTCTTCATGATGTTCTCCTCCTATTTTTCAAATACGCAACTTATTAAATACACAACTTTGCTCTCAAACTAATTCGCTGTCTCACCCCCTGCGTTTCCTCTTGCGAAACTTCGTTTCTCACTTGTTTCAAAAAAATTAGGCTTTTGCACCTAATTCTTTAGAAATTCGTTCTGCGCTGATCAGAAGGTCTTGAACTAATGATTCTAGTTCGTGGCTTTCCATCCTGTTCTTTGGTCCTGAAATACCTAATCCTGCAATTACTTCACCGCTAACATCTTTAATTGGCACAGCTACTGCCATTGCATCTTCGGTCATCTCTTCAATGCTTACACTGTAACCGGTCTTCCTAATTTCTATTAACTTTTCATAGAGAATTTCAGGTTCTATTATAGTATTTTCTGTTAATGGTTTAAACTCAAGCTTCTCGACAATGCTTCTTATCTTTTCTTCAGGCATGAACGCTAAAAGTAATTTTGGTATCGCGCCACAGTATAACGGATGAGATTCACCCATCTTCACAGTCAACTTGATCGGACCACTTGCTTCACTTTGTTCAATAACAATAGCCTGCTCGTTTTGAATTACCATTAGCATAGAATTTTCATTGTATCTATTCGTTAGATGTTTCATATGAGGTTTAGCTAATTCACGTATATCCAACTGATTTAATGCTTGATAACCTAAAGTGATTAAAGCTGGTCCTAAACTGTACTTCTTAGTTTGTTCATCTTGTATAACAAATCCAAAGCTCCGAAATGTAGCGAGTATTTTACTTATAGAGCCTTTCGTAATGCCTAAATTTCTACTTAATTCAGTCACTGAAACCATCCTTCCATGCGGGATTGCTAGCAGGACCTGTATGCCATTAGCTAAAGATTTTATGTTCTTGTTTTCCATTAATATGCCCTTTCTATGAGATACCACACAAAAAGCAAAGTCCTCATTATCACTATACCATTCTTGATGAAAAGACATTTCCCATAGAGAACTTCATTTAAGATCACGATTTTTCCATCACAGTGGATATCGCCTTTAATCTCATAATAATATCAACTATTCTAACGTCGCTAAGGTTTCTTCCTTAGAAACTGCGTTTCCTGATTTTGCTCATTTAGATTATATAATGTTTCTTGTTTAATGTCAAATATCCTTATTCCTGTCAAATGATTTAGAGTAATGCACAAGTGATAATGCCCCGGTAGGGATGTAGTATATTACTTCGCGAATAATAAAGACAGCGAGGTTATCAACATGCGAAAGGTCGAATTGAACCTGCATGAAAATTACAAGTACGAAGTGATTTGGAAACTGGTCGAATCGAATGGTAATAAGAACACCGCTTCTCTAAAGTTGAGGTGTACCAAAAGGCATGTGAACCGTATGGTTCGGGACTATAAAAAATAAGGACAAAGCTTTCTCCTTCGAAAGAGTTCAAACCTGGTGTAATTCATTACCCAGAAAAATCCTAGGATACCGAACTCCTGATGAAGCCTTTACAGCTGAAGTACGATGTTTGGCAACATCATGAACAATACCCTATGTTACAGGTACACTAGTTCAACTTGCTATGCAATTCAGGAAAAAAAAAGCGAACGCTTTCGCGTTCGCTTCAGTTGGTTTTTTAGAACAAGCCGGTAATTACGCCGTTTTCATCGATATCGATATTGCAAGCAGTCGGTCTCTTGGGCAGGCCTGGCATAGTCATTACGTTACCGGAAATGGCAACCATGAATCCAGCACCAGCAGACAGTCTTACTTCACGGATGCTGATGGTGAAGTTTTCAGGTCTTCCCAGTTTGGAAGCGTCATCAGACAAGGAATACTGTGTCTTAGCTATACAGATGGGCAGATCGCCGTAACCCATATCGGTGTACTGCTTGATGCTCTTCATAGCAGCAGTCTCGAAGATTACGCCGTCAGCGCCATATACTTCTCTGGCGATGGTTTCAATCTTCTCAACAACTGGTCGCTTCTCGTCGTAAAGAACCTTGAAGTTAGAGGGCTTTTCAGCAATGGTCTTGAGAACTTTCTCGGCCAATTCTTTTCCGCCTTCTCCACCTTTAGCCCATACGTCGGACAGTGCAACTTCTACGCCCATGTCTTGGCATTTCTTGATTACCAAGTCAATCTCGTCATCGTAGTCGGTCGGGAACTTGTTTACGGCTACTAGAGCAGGTACGCCGAATTTGCCTATGTTCTCGATGTGCTTCTCCAGGTTAGCGAAACCCGCTTCAAGAGCAGCCAGGTTCTCATCACCCAAATCAGCTTTGGCTACGCCGCCATGCATCTTCAGAGCGCGGACGGTAGCTACGATAACGGTTGCAGCCGGTTTCAGGTTAGCAAAACGGCATTTCAGATCGAAGAATTTCTCAGCACCCAGGTCAGCACCGAATCCAGCTTCAGTTACAACGATGTCAGCCAGTTTCAAAGCAGTCTTGGTAGCAGTAACGGAGTTACAACCGTGAGCAATGTTCGCGAACGGGCCACCGTGGATAAATGCAGGAGTGTTCTCCAGAGTTTGTACCAGGTTAGGCTTGATGGCGTCCTTCATCAGAAGAGTCATGGCGCCTTGAGCTTCCAACTGGGCAGCGGTTACCGGTTTTCTGTCATAGGTATAAGCTACAACGATGTCGGCAAAACGCTTCTTCATATCCATCAGGTCATCAGACAAGCAAAGGATGGCCATGATCTCAGATGCTACAGTGATGTCGAATCCATCTTGTCTAGGCACGCCGTGAGCCGGACCGCCCATACCGATAACGGTGTTTCTCAGAGCACGGTCACTCAGGTCGATAACACGTCTGAACACGATTCTGGTCGGATCCATGTTCAAAGGATTGCCTTGCTTCAAGCTGTTGTCTACCATAGCAGCCAACAGGTTGTGTGCATAAGTGATGGCGTGGATATCACCAGTGAAGTGCAGGTTGATCTCATCCATCGGTACTACTTGTGCCAGCCCGCCACCAGCGGCTCCGCCTTTAACACCGAAGCTCGGTCCCAAGGAAGGCTCTCTCAAGCAAACCATGGCGTTCTCACCCAATTTTCTCAAACCGTCGGTCAAACCAACAGAAGTGGTGGTTTTTCCTTCACCGGCTGGAGTCGGGTTGATGGCAGTTACCAATACCAGTTTTCCGTCCTCGCGGTCACTAAGACCTTTAATGGTCTCCATGGAAATCTTAGCTTTGTACTTACCGTATAGCTCTAGGTCATCCTCGGACAATCCTAAGCCTTTAGCGATCTCTAGGACCGGCAACATTTTCGCCTTCTGAGCGATTTCAATATCTGTAAGCATCTTTGCATCTCCTTAAAAAAATTTATTTAAAGGTACCCCTTTATTCGCTATCATTGATAGCCTATTCGATACCATTTAATCAAATTTTGCGCCTTCTTGTCAAACGATTTTAAGAAAAGAGCAGGTGAAAGTTTTCACCCGCTCTTAATTATCACTGCATAATTTAAATTTAATCCACTTTTAAATGCTATTAAAAAATCTCTTTTTCTGTGAAATACAGGTCAATTTCTCTCTTGGCGCTCTCTAGACTGTCAGAAGCGTGTAACAGGTTTGTTGACTTGCTGAAACCGAAAGTTCCACGGATGCTGCCCGCTTCCGCTTCGTTGGGATCAGTCGCACCCAGCATCTTTCTCATGCCAGCCACTGCCTTTTCGCCTTCGATCACCATATCCACCACACGGCCAGAGGTGATGAATTCCAGCAGTTCTGGGAAGAAGGGCTTCTCCACATGTTCTTCATAATGCTTCTTAGCTTGGTCATCCGAAAGCACTTCCATTCTCATGGCCACAATACGGTACCCTTTATTCTCGATTCTTGATAGGATATCTCCCATCAGGTTACGCTCAACCGCATCCGGTTTAAGCATTACAAAAGTCTTTTCCATTATTGGTCTCCTTAGAATTTATTCATTCCGGTCTAAGCGATGGGCTCAGATGCCAGATCTACTGCGATTTTTTCTTTGCTCTCAGGTACGATTTCCTCTTGGATTTCAGGCACGGATCCCGAATCTACCGCAGGAGCTTCTTGAGTCTCCGGTACAGTCTCGGTGATTTCACCTTTTTCCATCAACAGAAGGAATTCTTCCGCATCAATGGTCTCTCGTTCCATCAGGTTTTCCGCTAGCAGAACCAGTTTGTCCATATGCTCATTCAGGATGGCTTCAGTCCGCTTATAGCAGTTGTCCATCCAACGTTTGGCTTCTTTGTCTATGTTATAAGCGATTTCCTCACTGTAATTTCTGTCCTTAGATATATCGCGGCCCAGGAAGACCTGGTGATCCGCATTGTTGCCGAATGTCAGGCTGCCCAGTTCTTCACTCATGCCGTATGCAGTAATCATGCTACGGATAGTGCTTGTCGCCCGTTCCAGATCGTTTGAGGCACCTGTAGAGATGTCATCCAACACCAGTGCTTCGGCGATTCGACCGCCCAGCAACATGCAGACCTGCTCGAACATCTGCTCCTTGGTCACGTAGTTGCGGTCCTCCTCAGGCAACAGCAGCGTATAGCCGCCGGCCGCACCCCTGGGGATGATGGACACCTTGTGCAACGGGTCCGTATTGGGCAGATAATGGCTGGTCACCGCATGGCCCGCTTCATGATAGGCCACCAGTTTCTTTTCCTTGTCGCTCATGACCTTGGAACGTTTCTCCGGTCCGGCGATGATACGTTCGATAGAGGATTCTAACTCTTCCATGCTGATGCGCAATCCGTTCTTCCTGGCCGTGAGCAATGCACCCTCGTTCATCAGGTTGGCCAGATCCGCACCGGTGAATCCCGGTGTCCTCTTGGCCAGTACCGAAAGATTTACGTCCTCCGCCAATGGCTTACCTTTGGCATGGACATTCAAAATTTCTTCTCTTCCCTTCAAATCAGGGACGTCGACTGTGATCTGACGGTCAAAACGACCTGGTCGCAACAGTGCCGGATCCAGAATGTCCGGGCGGTTGGTGGCTGCAATGATGATGATGCCTTCATTAGTCTCAAATCCATCCATCTCCACCAGCAGCTGGTTCAGCGTCTGTTCCCGCTCATCATGACCGCCACCAAGACCGGCACCACGCTGTCTGCCGACCGCGTCGATCTCGTCGATGAAAATGATACACGGAGCGCTCTTCTTGGCCTGCGCGAACAGGTCACGCACCCTAGACGCACCCACTCCCACAAACATCTCCACGAAATCGGATCCGCTGATGGTGAAGAACGGCACGTCGGCCTCGCCGGCCACTGCTTTGGCCAGCAGCGTTTTACCGGTACCAGGGGCTCCAAAGAGCAATACACCCTTAGGAATCTTAGCACCCAGCTTGGTGTACTTCTCGGGGCTCTTGAGGAAATCGATGATTTCCTCCAATTCTTCTTTCACTTCGTCACAACCGGCCACCTCCTTGAAGGTAACCTTCTTGGTCATCTCGTTCTGCAGTTTAGCCTTGCTCTTTCCAAACTGCATGGCCTTGTTGCCACCCTGGGCCTGCTGGGACATGAATACCAGCATACCGATCAGCAGAGCCACGGGGAACAGGTACCCGATTATACCAAACCACCAGGGATCCTGTGCCGCTCCTGCATTTTCAATCCTCACATCGTTCTCTATGAGCCAGCCTGCAAGATCGTCAGATTTCAAGGCCGTGAAAGCGAATTCAGACCCATCATCCAAGGTTCCGCTGATATTGACTATGTCACCATCATCCGTTTCCAGGGAAACTTCTTCCACCTGTCCACTTTCTACCAGATTGTTGAACTCATTGTAGGTGAGTACGGTAGGTTCCGTTGTCGTTCCCATGTTGAACCGCAGCATCGTGAAGAGCAGCAGGGCCAGCAGTAGGAAGAACGTTATATTCTTAGTATTTTTTCCCATTTATCATTTATCCTTTCGAGCTCATTTCCTTATAGCATATACTACAATATACTAACATATCGGCCTTGTACTTTCAATGAGGGACGAGCTCAACATGAACAATCTGCCTGGTTTCTTGTGTAACGCGGTATTCCGGATGGATCCTTCCACCGGCCGCCCATACGATTCTACCTGCAGGAGAGCAGATGACCGGCAGGTTCTGGCTGGCATAGGCTCCCAAGCCCAAGGCAGAAAACAGCTTCTTGACCGAGGACTGACCCGCAGCTCCCAGCATCCTGTAGGCATCATCTGAGGTGCGGTTTCGAAGCACGATCTTTTCACCCAGCTCTTGCAGATCGGCATAGAAATCTAACGTACTACCCCGTTCTTCTTCCGGCAGTCCGTAATAGTCTGCCGTATCCACCAAACTGGCTCTGACCGTCAGACCGATCGCCAGTTCTATTTCACACGGCGTTTCCAGTTCTACCTGGTATGGTATCTTTCTTCTCAGCTTGGATCCTACAATCAGACGTCCCTTGCTCACCTTGGCAAAAATACCGCCCGGGAGGTCCACTAGCTTGCGCTCCTGCAATTGTTTATCCATGAGGATTACGTACTTCTTCTCCAATCCCCGTCCTGTCAGATTCAGATAGGCTTGCCGGTAGAAACGCGATCGGAATGAAAACGTCGCAGCCTCCCAGTCCGTAAAGTTCATCGAGACACCCAGCCGACCATAGAAGGTGGCGCATTCCTGCATCCATTTCCGGCTCAACGCCTCCAACGTTTCCTCATCCTCCTGCAGTAGCAGGCTGGTTTGAAGAAACTGCTCGTCCACACTGGGATTGATAGCCCGAAGCAACGGTAATATCTGATGCCTCAGACGGTTCCTGGTGTAGGCCAAATCCCTGTTGGATTCATCCTCCACCCACTCATAGCCCTCCGCCAGCATATATGTCCTCAGTTCCGCCTTGCCGATGGACAAGAGCGGACGGATAATCCAGTCCCTCTTGTGGCGCATGCCACCCAGGCCGCGCAGCGCTGATCCGCGGATCAGGTGGTGTAGCACGGTTTCCGATTGATCCTCCCGGTGATGGGCCAGCGCGATGGCACTAGCGCCGTATTCGCTTCTTGTCTCCTCAAACAGGCGGTAGCGCTCGTTACGAGCTTGTTCTTCGATTCCCAAACCTGACTCATGCACCAAGTCCTGAATATCTCTTTTCCGGCTTACCAGTTCAACACCATGAGTGAGGCAGAGTTTAGTGACGAAATCCTCATCCGCATCCGCTTCCGCTCGAAGCCCGTGGTTCAGATGCACGGCGATCAGGCGATAGCCGTGGGTCTTATTCATCTGGCGCAGCAGGTGAAAAAGGCAGACGGAATCCAATCCACCGGACAACCCCAATACCACGGTGTCCCCGTCCTGCAGCATATTCCGTTGTCGGATAATTTCTTCCAGTTGTTCGCGTAACATAAATCCCTCTCCTGAAAAACGGTAAAAAAAAACAGACTGACAACAGTCTGTAAAATGTCATGGTAGCGGTGACAGGAGTTGAACCTGTGACACTACGGGTATGAGCCGTATGCTCTAACCAGCTGAGCTACACCGCCAAATAAAAAAGTGGTTGCGGGAGTAGGACTTGAACCTACGACCTTCGGGTTATGAGCCCGACGAGCTACCAACTGCTCCATCCCGCGACGACAAGACTTATTATCAACGCTTACGTACAGATTGTCAATAGTATTTATGAAATTATTTTTCTCCCGTGCTATCTGACGGTTCAGCCAGCACGATAAGATGTTCCCCTTGCTTTATCAGACCCAATTCTTTGCGGGCTTTATACTCGATATATTCATCGCTACCCACGTAATCCTTCATTTCCACCAAGGCTTCCTGCTCCTGCTGCACCTGATCCAGTTCCTCTTGCAGGGCTTCCACTTCCTGGTTGGTCTGGTAGAGATTCCACTGAGTCTTGGTAATCATGAATATAGCATAGAGAAAGACCAGACCCAGCAGCACAGTGATGAATGTCCGCTTGATCTTCGGTTTTCTTTTTTTCTTTTTGGCCCTTCTGCCGGGGTCATCGTAGATCCCGTACTCTTCTCTTTTATCCATAAAACCCTCCATCCCATTATAGCATGAAAAAGGTGCAGGGCTTAGCCCTGCACCTGCGCCAGTAATTTTTTCTACTCTCCCTCAGGCTTGGGGCCAACAAAGACACCAATCTTAGGCAGACCGACCAGCAGGGGAACCCCGATGATGGCTGCACCCAAGGAAAATACCGCTCTTTCAATGGGTGAAATGAAAGCCAGACCGGTCCAAACCTGTGCAGGCAGTTGTAGCATCAAAATGCCCCCCACATAGTTGGCATAGCCTGCCGCCAGTACAAAACCTGAGAACGAAGCCAACCAGATGGCTGCGCCGCGCAAGGCAGGATTGCTACCCAACAGCCATTTCTTAGCGAAGATTCCGCCGAGGATAATGGTAATGGCACCCAGTGTATAGAATACGGCTGGGAAGATGATGGCTTGTCTACCGATCGAGGTACTGAGCCATAGTCCCGTGAAGATTACCAAGAGGCCCAACGGAATTTTCCAGTTGCCTCTGGATACGAAGCCGGCGATGGTGCCGGTAAAGATTCCAGTAATAAATGTTGCAATGCCCATCCAAGCTGTGTGTGGTGCCAACATCTGTCCGATGAAGCCCCCGATAGCACAAATGATGGCTCCGGCAGCCGGTCCGAATAAAATACCGGCCAGCGGCAATACAATTGCTTTCAAGCTGAACGTACCACCAGTACCAACCATTGGAATGGAAGGTAGCAGGGATGCTACAGAAATGAGTGCTGCCCATACTGCATAAACAGCGAAGTTCGTTTTTCCCTCATACTTTTTTGCTTCAGCCAAAATAATCACCTCTCTTATAAAATCAAAAAAATGCAGAAATATGCGTCTCGAGCTGGCGCTCCCAAAACATTATACGTTACTTAACTTCTATATTTATAGCAATTTTCCTGCAAGACTTAGTTTCCTGCATGAAATTCTTTGCTCTTAGCCCCAGTAATCTGACTAGTTTCAAGCATCCGCACCGATTACCGCGGTAAAAATAAAAAAGGTGCAGGGATAAACCCTGCACCAGCGCCAGTAATTTTTTTTCTACTCTCCCTCAGGCTTGGGGCCAACAAAGACACCAATCTTAGGCAGACCGACCAGCAGGGGAACCCCGATGATGGCTGCGCCCAAGGAAAAGACCGCTCTCTCAATGGGTGAAATAAAAGCCAGACCTGCCCAAACCTGTGCAGGCAATTGTAACATCAGTATACCGCCCACATAGTTGGCATATCCCGCCGCCAATACAAAACCTGAGAATGCCGACAGCCAGATGGCTGCGCCGCGCAAGGCAGGATTGCTGCCCAGTAACCATTTTCTAGCGAAGATTCCGCCGAGAATAATGGTGACGACTCCCAATGAATAGAATACAGCCGGGAAAATAATGGCTTCTCTACCAATGGGAGTACTAAGCCATAGGCCGGTAAAGACAATTAGCAGGCCCAATGGTACTTTCCAGTTGCCTCTGGATACGAATCCAGCGATGGTTCCGGTGAAGATACCTGTAATAAAGGTTGCAATGCCCATCCATGCCGTGTGCGGAGCCAGCATCTGTCCGATGAAGCCTCCGATGGCACAAATGATAGCTCCGGCGGCAGGGCCGAACAAGATGCCTGCCAACGGCAATACAATTGCTTTCAAACTGAATGTGCCCCCTGTACCGACCATAGGGATGGAAGGTAGCAAGGATGCTACAGAAATAAGTGCTGCCCATACCGCGTATACGGCAAAGTTCGTTTTTCCTTCATACTTCTTTGCTTCAGCCAAAATAGTCACCTCTCCTATAAAACCAAAAAACAAAATGAAATGTTTCAAGCTGGCGCTCTCGAAACATAAACGGCCTCTATTTCATTTTCTTAGCAGATTTCATAACCTATCTTTCTGCCAGAAATTCCTGTCTCGCTTTTTGTAAGATACCCGTATCGTCCTCCAACAACCGTTCCAGACTGCGCGCGATGATCTTAGCCATGTAGGTGGCACCACGAATACCGAAATCCGAACCGGCACTAGCCGTCGTCTGCCAAGTATGCAGCGGAACCCCCAACGGAAAGCATGCAGCAGAGCATTGAACCGTCGGAACCCGGTACGACACCTGTCCCACATCGGAAGAAGCACCGAAGCTTCCCCCCCGCCCCAGGATACCCCTGGCTTCTCCATCCAGATAGATTCCTTCCGGACTCTTGTATACATTCCTTGCATTTGCATAATGCTCCGCCGGCAACGATTCAACCAGGGCTTTGGCCAGTTCGCATTCTTCCCGGCTAAAGGTTATCCCCCCGCATTCCCGGTATACCTCGTCAGTCAAGTCTTCCAAGACCTGGTTGTTCAAGGTGTCATAGTTGTCTTTTTCCTTGATGACCTGCACGCTGGTCTCGGTCATCATGGCGGCCCCATTGGCTACTTTCAACAACCGCTCATATACGTCATGGGCGCTCGCCTGGCGGGGTGCGCGGACCATGTATTGGACACTCGCTTCTGCAGGTACGATATTGGCCGCCTGGCCGCCATTGGTAATGACATAATGCAGCTTGGCGCCTTGCGGTATATGCTCACGCAGATAGTTGGCCCCTACATTCATCAGCTCGACCGCGTCCAACGCGCTCCGTCCCAGTTCGGGATGGGCGCCTGCATGCGCGCTGCGACCTGTAAAAAAGAACTCCGCCTTGATCAGGGCGCTGAGCTTGCTGCCCGTCACCGCGTTCCAGGACCCCGGATGCCAGGTGTAACATGCGTCCAGATCGTTGAACAGTCCGTGTTCGTCCATCTGGATCTTACCCTTGCCCAGCTCTTCGGCCGGACAACCGTAGAATCTAATGGTGCCCGGTACCTGATTTTCCTCTAAGTATTTCTTTATGGCTACACAGGCAACCGCCGAAGCGGCACCGAGCAGATTGTGTCCGCAACCATGACCTGGTTTTCCCTCGGATCCATCTTCTCGACTGGAAACGGACTGCCAGAGCCCTGGAAGTGCGTCATATTCGCCCAACACACCCAATACAGGGGTACCACTGCCATACTCGGCGATCAGCGCCGTAGGCAGCTCCTCCACCTTGCTGACACAGAATCCCTGCTTCTGGAAATACTCTTCATATAAGGCTACTGCGAAGGTTTCTTCCAGTCCCAGTTCGGGATGACTCCAGATCTCCGACGCCAGCATGCCCACATCTTTTTCTAATTCTTCCATAAATTCAAGAGCTTTTTTCACGATGCATGCTCCTTATTGATTGCCATCCTATGCTTCAATATGCTCCAGCACCTTGTCCCCCATCTCTTCCACGCAAAGCAGCGTTTCTTCGATGTGCAGTTCTTCCTTCATGGCATTGGCCAATTCGGTAATCTGGGGTGGTCTGATAAAGGTCTGCTGTAATTTCTCGGGCTGTGAAAATACTTCTCTGCTGGTTCCTTGCATCAGGATTTCTCCGTTGCACAATACGACGATACGATTGCAGTATTCTGCAACCAGGCTCATGGCGTGGGTTACCACCACAACTGTATGGCCTTTTTCCCTGAATTTCTTGGCAATATCCATAATCTGGTAGCGTCCGATGTAGTCCTGACCGCCCGTGGGTTCGTCCAAGATGATGATCTTTGGCTCCATGGCCATCACTGAACCGATGACCACTTTGGCCCGGTCACCTTTTGACAATGCTGGAGGATACTCATCTGCCAGATGTAAGATTCCAACCGACTCCAGAATATAGTCTGTGCGTTTTTCGATTTCCTCCTCGGAAACACCCTGATTCGTCGGTCCGAAGGCCAGCTCTTCCCGTACCGTCTCAGCAAACAGCTGTCGGTCAGGATTTTGCAAAACGTATCCCAAAGTATTGGAAATCACCGAAACCGGTATATCCGCAATATCCTCACCATTGATGAAAATCTGTCCCTCGCTGGGACGCAACAGTCCGGTCAGGGCCTTCATCAGAGTGGATTTGCCCGCCCCGTTCTGCCCGATGATACCGATGAAATCCCCCTCTTCTACTTCCAGATTGATGTTGTTCACACAAAGTGGTCCGTTGTCCATATAGCGATAATTCAGGTTTTTTACCTCAATAATCTTATTGGCCATCTTTTTTACCCCCCATCAGACTGCGAATCATTTCTTCTGCCTCTTCGACCAGAATCGGGAAGTCCTCCCTTTTGATGTTCTGCCCGTTGCTGTTCAAGTAACCCGCCAAGGAAGACACCTGGGGCGGACGTACCGCTACGTGTGAGAGCAGCCTGGCATCCCGGAAAATGACCTGCGGCGTATCGAAGGCCACAATCTTACCTTCTTCCATCACCATGATTCTATCCGCGTATTGGGCGATATGTTCACTCTTGTGGGTAGTGATCAAGATGGTCATGCCGTACTCCTCTTTGAGGCTCTTGATGACATCAAACACCTCATAGGTGCCGATGGGATCCAGTTGGGACGTAGGTTCGTCCAGCACCATGATCTTGGGCTTCATGGCCAGTGTGGCCGCGATGGCGCAACGTTGTTTCTGCCCCCCGGAAAGTGCGGTGGGTTCTCTGTCCGAATAGCCTTCCAAACGAACGACCTTGGTCGCCCATGCGATTCGCTTAATGATTTCTTCTCTGGGCAGGCATAGATTTTCAATGCCGAAGGCCATCTCATCATCCACGCGGGTCGTGAACAGCTGAGCCTCAGGATCTTCCAGCACGATTCCGATCTTCTGGGCCATATCGGCCACTTCGACTTCCTGGGTGTTCAGACCATCCACGATGATGTCCCCCCAGACCGTACCGCCGTGCAGATGGGGAATTACACCGTCCAAAGCCTGGCACAAAGTGGATTTACCTGCTCCGTTCCTGCCCATGATGGCGATGAATTCACCTTCTTCTATGGAGAAATTCAGATCCTTCAGGACCTGATTGTCCCTACGGGGATAGCAATAGCTAAACTCTTTTGCCTCAATAATCGTTCCCATTAATACCAACCTCCCAACAAGCCATTGAAATAAACCATTCCGACACATATGAATGCAACAAGAACGCCGGCCGCCAGGTCAATTTTTCTCATGTTCAGCTCGTCGCGGTAAGTCCTGGTCTTTTTCACACCAAAAGCCCTGGCTTCCATGGCCACGCCCATCAATTGGGCCCGGCGCATAGCACCGACAACCAAGGGCACCACCAAGGTGCTATATGCTCTCATCTTCTCCATGAACTTGCCTGTTTCAAAGACTTGGAATCCTCTCATTTTCTGAGCATCCATTACCACTCTGGCCTCGTCTTGCAAGGTAGGAATCAGATTTAGCGCGGTAGTGGTCATATAAGCATATTTATAATTCATTCCCAGTTTAACCAAACCCAGCGCCGTCTCACCGATGGTCGTCGTCATAACAAAGATGGGCATGATGCATACAAGAGTCAGCAGGCGGAATCCCAGAATCAATCCGAATAGGATACCATCCAGATAAACCGTTCCGTGACCACCGATCACGGGCACCGATTCAGGTATTATGGGATGCACTAGGATAATCGGATTGCTGCCTGAAGAGAAGAACAATCCCTGCAGAACAATCAGAAAAGCAACCAAGCTGAGTAAGAACTTCATATACCCGATGATATTCTTAAGTGGGAGATTCGCCGTCTTCCACACCAACATCACCAGGGCAAACATTGCCAACAATACGTAGAAGTTACTGATCATAAATACCACAATGGTTAATAATATCAATAAAATCATTTTAACTCTGGGATCCATCCGATGTATGTATGAATCACCGTAATGATAGTCTAAGATACTCATTTTTTTCCCCTCTCAGTCCTTAAAAGTCCGCATCAAGTTTCTCGCCAACATGCTGTTTCGCCCGGTTTCTCAGTTCAACCGCTTTATTGATTATGCTTTTTTCATCCACTGTTACAAATGCCTTGTCCTGCAGAACTACTTCCCCCCCGATAATTACGCAGTCTACATCCTGGGACTTGGCACAATAGAATACTGTTTGCAGGACACCGTTCATGGGCTGCATATGCACCCCACTGTCGTCCAATAAGACTACATCTGCCAGTTTGCCTTCTTCAAGCACACCTGCCTCGATGTCCATCATCCTGGCGCCCTCTTTGGTCGCCATATTGAACATCTCCTTGACGCTTACCGCCAGGGGATCGCAATTGGCTGCCTTTTGTAGCAACTGTCCGAATCGCATCTCTTCGAACATATCCAACATGTCGTTGGAGGCCGGCCCGTCAGTCGATACAGCGACGGGTATCTTGTTCTTGAGATACGTCTCAATGGGCGCGATGCCGCTACCCAGTTTGGCGTTGCTCTTGGGATTGTAGATGACATCAATCCCCCTTTTCTTCATGATTTCAATATCGCCCGGTTCCACGCAAACACAGTGTACGGCGTGAACCGGTTTCGTGAAGAAGCCAACATCTTCCAAATAACCGAAAGGGGTGAATCCCGTCTCGTCCTTGGCTTGTTGCACTTCCCAATTGGTTTCCGAAATATGGATATAGATTTGGAGATCTTTTTCTTCGGCGGTCTTGGCGATCCACAGCAGGAACTCCGGCGTGCAGGCAAACGGCGTAGATGGCGCCATAGAAACACTCAGTTTCCCTCGGTTATGCCAACGCTCGATGATACCCAGCGCCTTTTCCTTCCTCTGTTCGTCCGGTACCATCAGTTCCTTCGGTACCCAACGGTTTACCAGCTGCAATGCCAGGTTGCCCCGCACACCAACATCCTGCCAGGCCCTAAGCACGCCGTCTTGCACGATGTCCATGTCCACGAAGCTGGTGATGCCGCTACGTACCATTTCCATGGCTCCCAGCGCTGCCCAATGGTAACCCAGCTGAGGCTCATCGGTTTCCCGCTCCTCCTGGTGGATTATGCTGGCAAAAGGAAATGTGACCTGTTCGCACCAGGGCTTCAGCCTTAGCATGTCACCCATTCCCTTCAGCATATTCTGGTAAAGATGTGTATGAGTGTTTACGAAGCCCGGCATGGCGATTTTGCCTTTTCCCGAAATTACTGTAGCGCCACGGGCGCTTTCCGGATCCACCTTACCCACCGCAACAATCCGCTCCCCGTCAATCAGAAGATCCGCACCGCAGAGGATGCGTTCCGCGTCTTGAATCAGATAGTCCAGATCTTGTATCCAAATCATAGTTTACTCCCCCAATAATCGTTGCGCGTTGCTATAGTACACGGCTTCCAGCTCTTCCTGGTTCAAGCCGCTATGGTCGATGTAATCAAAGTAGCGCTCCGGCGACACCAAAGGATAGTCGCTGGCAAACAGAACGCGGTCCAGCACACCCAATTCCCGGGCTACCCGGAAAATGGAATTATCATACAAAAAGATGCTCGCTGCTGTGTCGTAATAGACGTTCCTATTGTTATTCCGGATTTCCTTCATCAGTTCATAAAAGGGAAGTCCTCCACCCCAGTGGGCGAAAATGAAAGTCGCATCCGGATGATGCTCCGCCAGTCTTGATGCTTCTAACGGCGTCGTCGAAACTTTGCCGGGATAGTAGTGGCCCACCCGTTCATTGGTATGCACCATGACAGGAAGATCACGTTCCGCACAAAGGTCAATCAGCGGCGCGGTCTGCAACTTGTCCGTGATATCCCAATGCTGCCCGTCTGGAAACATCTCCCCGATACCCTTGAGTCCGCTGTCCTGACAGCGCGAAATCTCGCGTTCCAGCTCCTGATCCTGCGGGGATACGGACATGAATCCGATCAGCCGATCAGGATATTTCCCTATGGCTTCGATGGTATAGTCATTAACTTCACGGCAAAGACCTGGATCCAAAAAGGAGAATCCGAAAACCACAGACTTGTCGATGCCCACCCGGTCCATTTCACGAATAAGCCCCTCAGCATCGGTGAAACTGTTCTTGGGACTCTCCGCCAGCATCTGCCAGTAGGGTTCAGTCTTATTGATCGCCTCGCAACGTTTCTCAATACAAGGTGGTGTCAGATGTACGTGCATATCAATCTTATTCATGATTCCACTCCAAAAATCGTTGTACGTTCTGCCCCAGCACATGTCCCTTGGTCTTATCGTCCAGGTCCATCTGGTTCAGTCTGGCCAGATTCACTTCCTGCAGGTCCCAGGGGAAATCCGAACCGAATGCTATCTTCTCCGGATATTCCGTGATGGCAACAGACAGTGGCACATAATTGACTACTTCAGAGATGTCGATGATGCAATTGTCCAAGTCCGCTACCCTCTCCAGCGCATCGATCCAATGGTTGCCACCCAAGTGGCCCACAATGACCCGCGCTACCGGGTATTCTCCGATCAGGTCGAACAGGGCATGCAAGTCCTCTTTCTCCACAGGGAAATCACAATGGATGAATACAGGAAAGCTCCCCTGCGTCTGTGAAAAGCTAAGCACCGGTCTTAACAGATCCACGTGCTCATGGATACCGATGATCTCGCCTACCCCGTAGAGACCGGCATCCACGATGGACTGCATCTGTGCTTCAATCTCCCGGTCGTACAAATCCACCTTGCCAAAACCGAACAAACGTCCCGCATAAGGTGTGAGTTTCTCCGCCAAGGCCAGATTCACTTCCTGGACCGAACGTTTGCTTCCTTCCGCTGTCTGGGCTCTAGCTACATTGCCCAGCACCGCTTTGGCATCTGCCAGGGAACGTACCTTCTCTCCCTTGGCTACGGCCGACGAACAGACAAAAGCCTGATCAAAACCGTTCCGTTCCATGGAAGACAACAATAGCTCTATGGGTTCCGTATCGTGTACATGAATATCTATCCGCATTGTTCTTTACATAGCTCCCTTCCATCTGGTTCAATCTCATGGACGAAGGTCTCGCCCGAAAGTAGCATGGCTGCTGCCCGTCTGGCGACGGCCGGTGCCGTTGTGAAAGCACCTTTGAATCCTGCCACAGTAAACAGGTTGTCCGCCTTGGGGCTGTAACCCAACACCGGTTTTCCGTCTGCCGAATATGAGGTAGATAGTGCCCAGGCCCGGATGATATCCGCACCCTCCAAAACGGGAAAATAACTCAAAATGTTTTTTGCCGTCTCACTGAGTCCACGTCGTCCCAAGCTCCGTTCGTCTACGTTCGCCGCTTCGGTCGCTTGCCCAATGATGATGCTACCATTTTCATGTTGGCATATGGCCGTGCCTACCCGGTAGTCGGGTGCACCCTCTCCGGTATCTTCCATCAGGAATCCCCCACCGACCAGTGTGGTCCTCAACATCGGAGGCATAGGTTGGGTTACGAACGCCGTACCCTTATGGGAGCGGATGGGAAGTTCTTCCCCCACCATGGCCGCAACGTTGCTAGACCAGCCTCCCGCACAGTTGATGATGATCTTAGCGCGGTACGTGCCTTTGTCGCTTACTACCCGCCCTATCTCCCTGCCTGACATTGATAAGCTTAGCACCCGCTCACCTGTCTGTATGGTTGCTCCACGGGCCACAGCCAGATCTGACATGTAAAAGGTCAGCGCCAAGGGATCCAGACAGCCTTCCTGTTTGCAATACGCCATGGCCGCCAGCCCATTCTTCTTGAGGTTCGGTTCCAAACTGCGCGCTTCCTGAGGCGAAAGGATCTCCATGGAAAGGCCACGTAGATTTTGCAGGCGCTTCACTTCTTCCGCCCTCGCAATCTGCGTGTCGTTCATCAGCAGTATGGATCCGCCATGTTGTCTGTAACCTATGGGATGGCGCTTACCCAGTTCCGCATAATACTCACTCGACTCAAGCGCCAAATCCAGATGCCAGTCCTCGAAGCGGTCCATCAGGGAAATCTGACCCAAGTTGCCTCCGGAAGCTCCGCCAGCAACACCGTGCTGGTCGAGAATTAGGACACTTTTGTTGCGACCAGCCAATTCCGCGCTGAGAGACGTTCCGAGAATTCCCGCGCCGATAATGAGATAGTCGTAGCTTTGAGACATGTTATCAGCTCCTTTTGCACAAGCTCGTGTCAGACATCTAGAATAAGGATTTTTGCAGCTTATCTTCGCGTAATTCACCGGCTGCGAAGCTGTTGCCGGTGGCAATATTGGTGAACTCGTAACGGGCTACCGTATGGATGTCCTTGTCCACAATATAGAAATCACGTTCGCCTTCTTCAAAAATATCGATGAAATCTTCACCGAAGCGTTTGGAGGCGTTAAAGGGCAGTGATTCCAGAATCTCTAAGATTTCCTCATCCTTGCAGTCCACGGTGTAGCGTACGGTCACGCCGTAAAGGAGCGCGGTGTTTACACGGTCCATGGCTTTTACTTCGTCGCGGATCGGCGGTGCGATGGGGCAGGTGCCCATGCCGGAGATGATGTTCTTCAAGTCAAAG
>DAOUPV010000024.1 GCA_030625965.1 Clostridia bacterium | reverse complement strand
CGAGTAGCGATGTTGTTCTCTCTCATGTCTCTCAGAGCGTCAGCTACCAAGAAGATGGATTGCAGTTCGTCATCTGTCTTGTCCCAGGTGAGTAGGAAGTCATCACCGAACATGTCGCCGTTCTCTAGTCTGTCTAACTTTTTGATCATATTGTTAATTTTGCTCATTATTTCAGTACTCCTTTGATGGCATCTACTGGACATCTGGACTCACAAAGTCCGCATCCGAAACACTTGCTTTCGTCAACTACAACTTTCTTATCTACCATGGTCATGGCGAAGTAAGGGCAGTTCTTCACACACAGGTTGCAACTGGTACATTTGTCATCGTCGATCTGTGGGAAGGTCGGCTCCATGTTCACTCTGGTCTGACCCAGCTTGGTGGCTTTCACGTCTTCAATGCTTGAGAAGCCGTATTTTTCCAAGGCAGCTGGCAGATCGTTGATGATTTTGGTGTAGACGTCTTTGCCTTTCAGCATAGCTTCGGAAAGCATCTGAACGGCGTCAGCACCGACCAACAGGAATTCCAGTACGTCTTCAGCAGTAGCGATACCGCCGCAGCCGATGATGGAGAAATCAGGCAATGCTTTCTTGATCATGGCAACTGTTGCCAAAGCCAAGGGCTTGATGACCGGACCGGAAGTCCAGACGTAACCGTCAGGCGTACCGATCAAGGGTCTTCTGTTTTCCAGATCCACGACCATGTTGGGGCCGAGAGATGTGATGGCAACTACGCCGTCAGCGCCGTTGTCTTTACAAACCTGTGCAAAACCAACGGGGTCAGGAAGACCTGCGTTCATCTTCACGTAGACAGGCTTCTTAGTCAGGCTTCTGGCCTTCTTGACGATTTCACCTACGGTAACCAGGTCCTTACCTACGTATCGGGGGATTACCTCGTACGCTGCAGCATACGCTTCCAACTGAGGAATCAACAGTTCCATATCCTCTTCGGTGTAACCGATACTGGCGAATATGGGAGTGTCCACTGCCTTGACAGTGTTCGGCAGGTAGGTCTCCAGCCAGTCTTTAGCATCGTACTCAGACCATGCTTCAGAGTTGGCGATCATGTTCTTGGTACCCACGATGCAGGCACGGCCTACTTCGGCACCTTCAGGTGCGATGGATTTGGTTACCAACGCGCCCAGGCCTAATTTGGCCAGATAGATCATTCTCTCGTCGTCACCCGTCAAAGGTCCGGAACCCGGCATCAAGGGATTTGACAACACTAAACCACTAACATTAGTTGTAATATCCATTTCTATCCTCCTACTCTATCCCACAGTGCCTTGGATACTGCTCTGGCCTGTGAATAGATTTTTTCTTCATCGAAAACAGTAACATAGTCTTTCATCTTATTCTCACCAGCGACAAATACGTCTCTGGGCTTAAATACGTTATATAGTCCGTCCACCATATAACCGAATGCATTATCCTGGTTGACCTCCACCGGGAAGCGGTGGGGCACCACGATCAGGTCGGCCGCGTAGCCCTTCTCGATCTTACCGATCTTCACGCCGAAGCTTTTGCTGGCGTATTCATAGACCTGATGGATGTTCCTGAGCAGATCATCATATCCGAAGGACATGGGGCTACCATAGCGCAAATGGTTGGCATAGATGGTGTTCCGGTAATCAATTGTTAAATCGATGCCCAGGTTGTCATTACCGATCATGGTTCTGATACCATGTCTCTTGAGCATCTGGGTATCTGCAACGCCGACACCGGTATTCATGTTGGATGTTGGATTCAGGGCCACCACACAGTTTCTGGCGGCAATGACTTCCGCTTCCGATTCATCGATATTGACACAATGGGCCAGGACCGAATCCTCCTTCAAAAGTCCGAAGGCATCGAAGCGTTGTGCGATGCGATGGCCGAAGTCGTTTATTGACTTGAGCTCGTCCTCCAGGCTCTCGCCCATGTGCACATGCAACGGGATGTCCCCGATGGCCTCTCCCACTCTGGCGAGCGTCTTATCACTGACCGAGAGGGAAGCGTGCATGCCGAACAGTCCGCGGCACATCTCGCCTTTTTCCTTACCCGCAAATCTCAAGTTTTCTTCAATACATTTGTCGATGGGGAAGCGATCGCTGGTCTCAAAACAGAACAGGCCCCGCATTCCGGTATCGTCCACGATACCCTGCTTCACAGCGTCCAGGCTGCCTATGATCTCCTTGCCTCCTGCATGATGGTCGAAGATACTGGTCACACCTTGTTTGATGTGTTCCACGCCGTAGACCCTGGCACCATGGTAAGTGGTCTCGCAGTCCAACTCCGCATCGATCTTCCAGAAGAACTGCCTCAGCAGTTCGGTAAAGCTCCTAGGATTCATGGAGAGCGGGATGCCTCTGAAGAAGGCGCCGTACATGTGTGCGTGACCGTTGATCAGTCCCGGCAACACCATGGCGTCCCCTGCATCCATTACCTCATCCGCACCGGGGAAGTCATTCATGTCCCCTACTTCACGGATGGTCTTGTCAAACAAGATGTATGCGTCTTTCCTAAAGGTGTGGTAATCGTAGTATGTTGCATTGATAATGGCTTTCATTGCCTTACCCCCAGCTCTTTACCCATTCCTTCATCAATCGTTCCATCTCCGGCAGAAGCGGTTCGAAAGGACCTTCAATCTTAATGTCCTTGGGTCCGCATTTAACTACCTCGGTACTGGGAAGATCCAGTCCGCCGGGTCCAGTAATCGCGCCCAGTTGCTTCTCGCTCATCAGATACTTGATGTTTCCGATGTTGGCCCAGAAGGCTGCGCCGGCACACATGCAGCAAGGCTCCATGGCCGCGTAAGCAGTGCACTGCCAAAGGAAATCGGCATCGTATTTCAGTGCCGCCTTGGCAATCAAGGTGTTGGTGTCGTGTCGTGTGGGATCTCCGGTGCCGACATCGTTCATCTGTTCCATCAAGACTTCTCCGTCAGGACCGACCAACAAGGTAGCAAAGGGATCGTTGCCCGTTGCGAATGCTTCTCTGGAAAGCGCTAGCGCTCTTTCGAAGTACTTGGCTTCTTTTTGAATGTCCATCGTCTCACTCCTTTTAAAATCTTTTATTCTATCTATTTGCTGATTCCACTCCGGAATCTTTCTTACTGGTGTACCCCCTGGCAAGAGGGTACGGGAGAAAAGTTTTATGAAAACCAAGCCGTTAAGCTTGTGTTTCTTTGATTGATTGGTTAATCAGTTTACATCTAAATTATATCCCCTGGATTCCAGCCTGTCAACCAGTATCCAGGGGGTTTTTTGATTGTTTGATCAACTTCCTTAAAATGCCCTATTTGCCTTACAGCTTGCCCCGCAGATAGCCTAAGAACATTTCCTCGGCCTGGTCGAAATATAGGTCGACATCGAAGTCGTCCCCCTCCCAGAGCAGGTATTGCATGGAGGCACCCATCATCAGGGATAAGAGCATATGGGACATGTTCTTCGCGAACTTGTCCTTGTTCTCCTGAGGAAGATCCGATTGCAGTATCACTTCCTTGATCTCATCGTACCAAGCCTTGAAGAAATCCTGAAATACTTTCTTCAGATCCTCATCCACCAAACTCTGCACGAAGAAATCGAACTGGGCGATATCCATCTCCCGCTGTTCCTTGATGATATCCTTCTTCTGCTTCAGGAATCCCTCTATGTTCTCCTGCAGTGGCTTGTTGACCGGATCGATGTCCCTGGTCCTTTTCTCATTGAATTCTACTTTCAGATCCTGCATCAAGCGGACCAAGATGTCTTTCTTGGAAGAAAAGTAATAGTGCAGAATAGACTGGCTTACGCCCGCCTCCTTGGCTATCAGGTGCATTCTGGTACCACCGATGGTCTCCTGGCTAATAACCGAGAGCGTGGCCTCCAGAATATTCTGCATCTTTTCTTCTTGTCCCCTGTTGTCTCTTCCCATTGTCTCCTCCTCGTTTTCCTTCCCCTATAATAACAGAAATGCATCCGAATAATCAATTAATCAATCAATTATCGGCGAGCTGCCGAAGGGGCTAGCGGTTCCACGGCGACTGCTGTCATATGTTACTTGGCTTCAATAAATGCTTTGATATCTTCCTTGCGCAACGGCAGTGCTTTTGCTCTGTACCCGACGGCATCAAATACGGCATTGGCGATGGCCGGTGCTGTAGGATTTAGTGGCAGTTCGCCCATTCCTTTGGCGCCGAACGGGCCTTCCGGAACATGCTTCTCCACGATCAGGGCCTCGATTTCCGGCGTAGCCGTAATCTTGGGCACGCCACACTTGACCAGCGAATTGGACAGGATTCTGCCCTCCTCCACTTTCAATTCCTCGGACAGGCCATATCCCAGACCCATCATCACGCCACCTTCGATCTGTCCTTTGACCATGGCTGGATTGATGGCACGGCCCACATCATTGGCTGCGATGATCTTCTTGACTTCAACCGCTCCGGTCTCCACGTCCACTTCAACGATGGCTGCCTGGGTAGCAAAGCAGTAAGCCGCATGGATCTTGTACTGATCCGCATCATCTCCGTTGTGGGGTCCGTGGCTTTCGGGCAGTGGTACGGTCTCCGGCGCCATGTAGTCGTACTCGGCACTGATGCTCATACCCTTCTCGTCAGCCTTCTTATAGATGTCTTCCCAGCTGAGGTCGTTGCCCGGTACGCATACACCGGCTTTGGCAAAGCGGTAGTCTCTAGGTTTCAAGCTATACTCCTCTTTGAGGAATTTCTCCAGCTGTTCCATGAACTGCTCCGCAGCCACCTTGGCGGCGTTACCGGAGATATAGGTCTGTCTGGAAGCCGTGGTCTCCTCGCCGTCCGGACACAGATGCGTATCGTTGGCTACGACCGTGAAGGCCGCATAGGGAATGTCGGTCACTTCGCTGGCGATCTGAGCCATGGTGGTCGATGCGCCCTGACCGATTTCGGCAGCGCCGTGGTACAGATACAGTCCGCCTTCATTGATTTCCACGATAGCGCCGGCCTTGTCTCTAAGCCCGATGCCCAAGCCTACGTTCTTGTAGGAGCTGGCGATACCGATACCGATTCTCTTGTTCTCCCCGCTGGGCTTCCATTTACCTTTTTCCTTCTCCAAGGCTTCCCTGACGACCTGCAAGGTCTCCAGGTAGGCTTCGCCTTCTTCCAGGGTCTGGCCGGTGATGGTCTGTTTGCCTGGTGCCAATCCGTTCTTCATACGGATCTCGAAAGGATCGATGCCCAGTTTTTCGGCAATCATGTCCACAATCACCTCAGAGGTGAACGCAACCTGGGTGCTACCGAAGCCCCGGAAGGCGCCGGCCACCGGATTGTTGGTATAGTAACTGATGGAATCGGCCCGTACGTTGTCCACGCTGTAGGGTCCCATGGACACTACACCGGAACGGAAGGTAACCGGGGCGCCCAATGATGCGTAAGCACCGGTATCCACATCCACATCCACTTCGGCCGAGATGATGGTTCCGTCCTTCATAGCGCCCACCTTGTAATGCATCCACTCAGCATGACGCTTGGTGGAGGCCAAAATGGACTCCTCTCTAGTCATGGTGATCTTGACGGGTCTTCCTGTCAGATAGGTTCCCAGTGCACAATGCAGCTGCACGGTCGGCTCTTCTTTCCCCCCGAAACCGCCACCGGCCGGTGTAGCTACCACACGTACTTTGTCCATGGGCAGATCCAGCATCTTGTGGATCATGACTTTGATCAGGTAGGAACCTTGGTTGCCGGTATAGACAGTCAACACGTCCCCGTTCATGTGCGACAGTCCGCATTCCGGCTCTAGGTAGGCATGTTCAATGAAAGGAACGTAAAAATCTTCTTCTAATATAAGGTCAGCCTTGTCGAATCCCTTGGCCGTGTCTCCGCGTCTTACCTTGGTGTGGGACAATGTCTTGGTGCCATGGTAGAACATCTCTTCCGATTCCTTGGCCTGTTTGGGTGAGAATACACCTGGTAGTTCAGTGAGGTCCACCTGGACTAGAGCAGCCGCTTTTTCCGCTGCCTCTTCTGTCTCTGCATAAACCACAGCCACAGGATCTCCTGCAAAGATCACTTCGTCCTTGGCTAGAATCTGCTGTTGGTCCTGCAGGATGCCGAAGACCTTCATGGCTGGAATATCGTCATGGACCGCAACCTTGACTACACCCTCAGCAGATTGGGCTGCTGAGATATCCACACTATTGATTTTGGCATGGGGCACTCTGGCGTAGACCAGCTTTCCGTGTAGCGTATCCGAGAAGGAACGGTCATCCGCATAGATGGGCATACCGCATACCTTGGCCAGTACGTCCTTACGGACCGGAGTGTCGCCTACCTTACCTTCACCCACCTGTCTGTGGGGTTCTAAATTGTCACGCATATAAGATGCTGCCGCGTTCACAGCCTTGATGATGGATACATAACCCGTGCAACGGCATAAGTTGAACTTGAGCGCCTGCTTAATTTGATCGTCGGTCGGTCCCAGGTTCTCATCCAACAGCCCTTTGGTGGCCATGATCATACCCGGAGTGCAGAATCCGCACTGGATGGCATGGGCATCCACGAAAGCCTGCTGGATGGGATGCAACTTGCCATCCACACACAGGTTCTCCAATGTCTCGATAGACTTGGCTTCCATCTTCTCTACTTTGGTGACGCAGGCCCTCTTGGCCTTGCCGTCCACCAGTACTGTACAGGCACCACACTGGCCCTGCTCACAACCGTTTTTCACACTGTACATCCCGCGGTCGTCCCGCAGATAGCGCATCAGGTTCTTGTACTTGCCTTCTTCCACCTGAAAAGACTTGCCATTCACTTTTAGGTTTACCATCTTAACTCCTCCTTCTATCCGCTCAGTTTCAATCTATCCCTATCTAAAATATTTCCTAGACTGATTAGTCAATCTAATTCTATCCCAGGGCCATCCACCTGTCAAGGCACAGATACCGGGCTTCCACGATGCTCTAGCAACCGTCACATTCCCTCTTAACTCGAATTTTAGGAAATTCTGCCTTTTTTTCTCGAGAATTTGTGGCTATTTTTCCTTTTTTTTGACTTAATGGCTATTTCGGATTAAACTAAAACCATCTCGGAGGTAATAAGTATGCGAAGAAACGCTATGGCAGAGCTAATATCATGGAAAAATAAAAAACAGAGGCAACCCCTACTGTTGTTGGGAGCCAGACAAGTCGGGAAAACCTATCTGCTTCAGGAATTAGCAGCCAGGGAATTCGATGATTCCATCTACATCAATCTGGAAAGAGACCATACGATCAGCACACTCTTTGAAGAGAATCTCAATCCCAAACGCATAATCGCCGAAATAGAATACCTGAACAACAAGAAAATCATACCCGGAAAAACACTCCTCATATTCGATGAAATCCAGCTGGATATGAAGGTGATTACTTCTCTCAAATATTTCGCCGAAGAGGCCTCAGAATACCATGTAGTTGGAGCGGGCAGTCTTCTGGACGTCGCTCTAGAGCGCGAGAACTATTCTTTCCCGGTCGGAAAAGTGGAGTTTCTATACCTCTATCCTTTCACCTTTGATGAGTTTCTAATGGGTCTAGGGCAGGAAATGTTATTGGAGCGGATAGAGCAGTCCTACCGAAGCCTGGAGCAGATGCCTGAAGCCCTCCACACCAAACTGCTTGATTTCTATAAGAGGTACCTGTTCGTAGGCGGCATGCCAGCCGCCATCAACCATTATCTGTCTGTCGGATCCGATATAATGGCATTTGACCGGATGGTGCAGGAGAACATCCTCAACGCCTACATCGCAGATATGAGCAAATATACCAGCAGCAACCAGGTCATCAAAGTCCAGGCCATCTATCGCTCTATACCCAAGCAGCTGGCTTCGGACAACAGGAAATTCAAGTACAGTGTGGTAGAGCGGGGAGCCAAGTCAGCCACTTTCAGCAGCTCCATCGAATGGCTGCTCCTGAGCAAAGTCGGTCTGGAATGCCAGATGATCAACCGTCCGGAAATCCCCCTAGCAGCCTATGTGGAAAAAAAACACTTTAAGCTCTATATGAGCGATGTGGGTCTGCTGATGAACATGAGCCGAACACCATTCAGCATCTTATCAAACCAACAGGAGCATAATCTGTTCAAGGGAGCCCTCACGGAAAACTACGTTGCCCAGCAACTACGAGCAGGCGGCAACACCTTATATTACTGGAAAAGCAAAGCCCACGAGGTTGATTTCATCCTACAAGACAAGGACCGGATTATCCCTCTGGAGGTAAAAGCTTCTGACAACACACGTTCGCGCAGCCTTATGGAATATATGCGTAAATTCGATTCGGCCTACGCCATACGCTTGTCGACAAAGAATTTTGGATATAAGAATAACATCAAATCCCTACCTTTGTATTGTACTTACCTGTTACGGGAATTCGCGTAAGTATATTCCTGGCAGTCCCCTTCACTTGGCTATTAGTCATAGTGTCATTGTACCTTTTGAACCTTAAGGAGGAATAAATGCTAAATTTTGAATTCTACAATCCAACACGCATCATTTTCGGAAAAGACCAGTTGGAGAAGCTAGATCAGCAGATCCCAGCCGAGGCCAGAGTACTCATTCTCTATGGCGGAGGCAGCATCAAGAAATACGGCACATTAGAGAAAGTAGTGGAGGCCCTCGGAAACCGCAAGATTTTCGAATTCGGTGGTATAGAGCCGAATCCAAAATATGAGACACTAATGCAAGCCGTAGCTGTCGTCAAGGAAGAGAATATCGACTTCCTGCTGGCCGTCGGCGGCGGATCCGTCATGGACGGCAGCAAGTTCATCAACCTGGCGGCCAACTACCAAGGAGATGATACCTTGGAACTGCTGACCAGCCAGGATGCGCTCAATTCCATCAGCACTTCCATACCCATCGGCATCGTGCTGACATTACCAGCCACCGGGTCGGAAATGAACAAGGGTGCGGTCGTAAGCCATAAGATGGGTAAATACGGTGTATTCAGCGACCTGAGCTTCCCCAAGTTCTCCATTTTGGACCCGACCTTGACCTACAGTCTGCCTGCTACCCAGGTAGCCAACGGCATCGTGGATACCTTCATTCATACCGTAGAACAGTATGTGACCTTCCCGGCCGAAGGCAGGTTCCAGGACCGGGCCGCTGAAGGCATACTGCAGACCCTGATCGAAGTGGGCAAGAAGACCCTGGACAATCCGGAGGATTATGAGGCGCGGGCCAATCTGGTCTGGTGCGCCACCATGGGCCTGAACGGACTGATCGGAGCGGGTGTACCCCAAGACTGGTCCACCCACATGATCGGGCATGAGCTGACCGCCATCTTCGGCATCGACCATGGAAAGACCCTGGCCATCCTCCAACCGGCCATCTGGCAGGTCAGAAGGAAACAGAAACGGGAGAAACTCATCCAATACGCGGAACGCGTCTGGCAGATCACAGAGGGGGATGACGACCAGAAGATCGACTCGGCAATCGAAAAGACCCGAGGATTCTTCGAGGAGTTGGGTATCAAGACACATTTGAGCGATTATGATGTGACGGCGGAACATTTCAATATGGTGTTGGAAAACCTGGAAAAGCATGGCATGACCAAACTTTCCGAAACCAGCGATCTGGATCTCAGCGTAAGTCTAGAAATCCTGGAAAAAGCCCTATAATATTCGCCATTCCCGGCCTGAGCCCTTCACCAGCCATGGCGCCTACTGCCCCGGGAGTCTCCCTTCGGGAGATCATCATCACGGATACATAACAAGCTGCCTAAGCGATAAAAAAACAAATGTAAATAGCGAAGGGCTCTTCCCTCAGGATGAGCCCTTCGTTATGCCTATATTCAACCTTGTCAGCATTCTCGTCTGTTCGGACGAAGAAATTCTATTGACCAACTCCATAAACACTACCAAAATGTTGTATTACCTCATCCAAGTTCCTGTCTCCAATCGAGAGGTCCTTCAGGATAATTCCTTCCTTTACGATTTCCTCCCTGAAAGATTCCATGTCTTGGATGATTGACTCCGGAACATTCTCTAAAGCGCAGTTCGGTAAATAGCCTTCCAGCCGCAATACATCATTTCTGTGTTTCCTTACATCCCGACTCTTAATCTGGTCATCCAGCTTTTTCTTCTCTCTCAGATCAAGCCACGCTCTGATTTTTAGTGGAATCAGACACTCCACCCCGACAAGTGGGACACCGTCAATCTCGATCCTATTTTGATGTATAAACTCATAGTATTCATCATTGAGGAGAATTGCCGAAAGACTTACTGCTTCGTCTTCCACTGTCATGCGGATAAGTCTGTTAGGAGCATTGATTTCTAGTCCCCCGGGGGTTCTAGAAAGTATTTCCAGCATCTCAGGAAAGGCTTTGTCCGCGGGCTTATCAAATCTGTAAAACTGTCGTGTGTTATCCGCTTTTTTCTTAATTCGATATCCCCCTTCCTTAACGAAATCCCAGAACTTCCCCACAAAGTCTTTAGTCAAAGCCTCAGCACAAAGCACTAGGTCAAGGTCTCGTGTAGCTCTGAACTCCCCAGCTTGGGAATCTACATATAAGTCGCAAGCACTCCCGCCGATCAATAAATACTGATCTTTATAATCGTCAAAATAGTCCCTGAATTTTTCCAGTCCATGTATCATTCTGCATCTCCCCAGTCGTATTCAGTCATGATGTCTTCGAGACCCATTTGTATTCTTTCATCAACTTCATCTTTCAACGTCAAATACAATGCAAGTGGATGCAAGATATTACCTCGTACCGGGGGTTTTTGATTCCACACTTCAATGATAACCACCGATTCGTCTCTGTATTTGACTAATTCGAACTCTTCCTTTATGAGAGACCATTCTTTGCTAGAGACCGCGAATGTCTCAGGACCCGGATTGGAAATAAGCGAATATTTTTCCAAAGCTGATTCACCTGCCAATACCAAATGCTTATCTGGAATATAACATGAGCGTTTAGGAATAGCATAGTGTACCGCTACTACCGGATCTATCAGAAACTTTTTCGCAGAGTTCCAGAATGCTTCCTTGGATAGCTCAAAATACCAGGATACATGTTTCCCCACCTTATCACGTTCTAGCAAACCCAGATCTGCAAGTTCATCCAACCCTCTATAAATGGACATCCTTGATATACTGGCCTCTTTTTCCAGCTCTTTCACAATTAGATTTTTCTCTGGCGAGCCCAAGATAGTGAACAGCAAGCTCTGTGTTGCCGGGGACAGTTCCTCCGTTGCCGGTTTCTTCAAGGAGAAACTGTCTGTAAATGCCACCCCGAGGAATGGAAGATAAAGCTGTTTTTCGGGCTCGACAAAGGAAATATTGTGTTTAACAAGTGCACTTCTCGTATACCAGTCAATCTGCTCTGCCAAGAATGCTACTGGCACAACAACATCTAAACCAGTTTTGACGAGTTCCAAACGCTTCTTCAGCGCTGGAATGCTCGGTACTTCATCAAAGCTGCCTTCCATCAAGAGAAACTTGACGTTAAATAAGCTGCATTCGTATAGTGCATATTCCCTCGTGAAGTACACGGGCAGTTTATCCGGGAAACCGATTTCCCTGTATGTCATCTTGTTTCCCATAATCCTCGATATATACTCCTGCGCAATACTAATCATTCTACTCATTGCAGTTCCTCCTCCCATTATCACTCGTCTATGGCACCTAATAAACTCTAGAAATCGATTCAGTCCATGTAAATATCCTAAAAATCATGAATGCCATGTTTCTAGCATTATCAAGTATAAGATACCAGCACCATTATATCATGCGATTTGATAATATCAAATCTATGATATTATCAAATCGCATGATATATTCTTGAAAATATCTGTCTTACATTCCCCACAGACCCAGTTTAACACCCTTGGTTATCAAACTGATTATGGTATCACGCAAAACAAGGACCCATCCCGTAGGATGAGTCCTATTTCGTTTACCATTTATAACCTTTACTTGCTTATTCTTTATCTGCGCTTCTTCAGTTCCTCAGACAGACGGCTGAGTGGTACACCTTGCTCGGCCAGCATCACCAATAGGTGATACAGCAGGTCGGAAACCTCGTAAGCCACTTCCTCAGGGTCGTTGTTCTTGGCAGCGATTACTGATTCTGTGCACTCCTCGCCCACCTTCTTCAGGATCTTGTCGATACCCTTCTCGAAGAGATAGGTAGTGTAGGCACCTTCCGGCATCTTCTCCTTGCGGTCGTAGACCACATCGTTGACCTGACCCAGGATCTGTCCCAGGGCCACACCGCCATCCGGTGCATAGTCAGGCAGTTCCTCTCCTGTACCGTCCTGGTTCAGACGATTGTGGAAGCAGGTACGCATATCCTCATGGCAAGCCTTTTCGTCTCCTTGCTGCTTTACTTTGATCAGCAGGGAATCGGCGTCGCAGTCATAGAGGATTTCCTCTACCTGCTGCACGTTGCCCGAGGTGGCGCCCTTGTTCCAGAGCTGCTGGCGGGATCTGGAGTAGAACCAGGTCTCGCCGGTATGCAGCGTCTTATTCAGCGACTCCACATTCATATAGGCCAACATCAGCACGTCCAGATTTTCCGCGTCCTGAACGATGGCCGGTACCAATCCCTGGTTGTTGTATTTGATTTGGCTCAAGTTTTCAATTTTCATGGTCTTACGTGTACCCCTCTCTCCAGTAAGTAGTCCTTGGCTTCTTTGATACTATATTCTCCGTAGTGGAAAATGCTGGCCGCCAATACAGCGCTGGCCTCGCCCTCCACCAAACCGTCATACAGATGTTCCAGGTTACCCACACCGCCCGAAGCGATGACTGGAATCTTCACGGCTCTTGAGACCGCCTGGGTCAGCTCCAGATCGTAACCCGCCTTGGTGCCATCGGCATCCATGGAGGTCAGCAGGATCTCTCCCGCGCCTAGGCTTTCCGCTTTCTTCACCCATTCTATCACATCCAGACCGGTCGGTGTCCTGCCGCCGTGGATGTAGGGCTCCCATTTTCCAGGTGCCACCCGCTTGGCGTCTACCGCCACCACGATGCACTGGTTACCGAAGCGCTTGGCGCCCTGGGTGATCAGCTCTGGCGTGGTGATGGCCGGCGAGCAGATGCTCACCTTGTCGGCCCCGGCCTGAAGCATGGCGTGCATGTCCTCCACCGTCTTCAGACCACCGCCCACCGTAAAGGGGATGAAGACCTGGTCGGCTGTCTTCCTGACCATGTCCAGCACGATGTCTCTTTTCTCATGGGATGCCGTGATATCCAGAAAGACCAGTTCATCGGCCCCGGCCGCATCGTAGAACTTGGCCAGCTCCACCGCGTCTCCTGCATCCCGAATATCCACAAATTTGGTTCCTTTGACCACCCGGCCCTTGTCAACGTCCAGGCAGGGTATGATTCTTTTGGCTAGCATGTTATCCCTTTCTGGCCAGCAGTACGGCCTTGGCGAAGTCCAGCTTGCCCGAGTATATGGCCTTGCCGGTAATTACACCTTCCACACCGTACGGCTCGATCTCCATGACCTTCTTGATGTCGTCCATGGAGGCTACACCGCCCGAGGCGATGACCTTGAGTCCGGTCTTCTCAGCCAGTTCCCTAGTCGATTCAATATTACAGCCTTCCATAGTGCCGTCGAGGGAGGTGTCTGTGAAGATGATGCGCTCCACACCCAATTCCTTCATTTCCAGAGCCAGCTGCAGCGCTTCCACACCGGAATCCTCATCCCAGCCTTCCACTGCCACCATGCCGTCCTTGGCATCCAAGCCCAGTACGATGCGTTCCCCGTAGACCGCGCAAGCGACGGCCACCAGTGCCGGATTCTTGACCGCTGCCGTACCCAGGATCAACCGGTCCACACCCAGGTCGATGAGACGCTTGATGGTCTCCATGTCCCGGATGCCGCCGCCCACCTGTACCGGTATAGATAGGGCGCTGACGATGCCCCGGATGGCGTCCTCGTTCTGAGGACTGCCGGCGAAAGCGCCGTTCAGGTCCACCACGTGCAGCAGTTCCGCACCCAGCTGTTCCCAGCGCTTGGCCGTCTGCACAGGATCGTCGGAGTAGACCGTAGCCTCATCCATCCTGCCCTTGTAGAGGCGTACACATTTACCGTCTTTCAAATCTATTGCAGGTATGACCATCATTATGCTTGTACCATCCTTCCAAAATTCTCCAAAATCTTAAGACCAATAGTAGAGCTCTTCTCCGGATGGAACTGGATGCCCACCACCGAGTCGTTGCCCACCACGGCCACCTTCTCACCGTCGTATTCGGTGGTGGCCAGGATGATGTCCTTGTCCTCAGGCACCACGTGGTAGCTGTGCACGAAGTAGGTAAATTCACCTTCATTCACGTCTTGGAGCACCGGATGCTCCTTCTTGATAATCAGCTCGTTCCACCCCATGTGAGGCACCTTCAGATCGGTCACGATGGGTTCGCAAACGCCCTTGAAGATTGATAGACCCTCAGTACGGCCCTTCTCCAAACTGTATTCGAACAACATCTGGAGACCCACGCAGATGCCCAACAGGGGAATCTTGCGTCTGGCCACCTCACAGACGACCTCTGCCAGCTGTTTCTTCTTAAGCATCTCCATAGCGTCCCCGAACGCGCCTACGCCGGGCAGCACCACGCCGTCCGCCGCCAGAATGACCTCCGGATCGTCGGTCAGCACCGTCTCGATGCCTACCTTATCGAAGCTCTTCTGTACGCTGCGTACGTTGCCCACTTCATAATCTACTATCGCCAACATGACTATACTCTCTTTCTCTTCTCTATACTCACGGCCTAGGCCGATCATTGACTCCTAAAGCATCCCTTTGGATGAAGGTATTTCGCTACTGCCTGCTTCCACAGCCACGGCTTTTCTGAGTGATCTGGCCAGCGCCTTGAAGCAGCCTTCGATGATATGGTGGGTATTGCTACCCGCCATCTGCACCAAGTGCAGATTGACCTTGGCGCTCATGGCAAAAGCCCTCATGAACTCTTCCGCCAGCTCGGTATCGAAGAGTCCGATCTGCTCGGCTGCCAGATGCACGTCGTAATTTAGGAACGGGCGTCCCGACAGATCTACCGCGCAGAGGATCAAAGCCTCGTCCATGGGCAGTATGATGTCCCCATAACGTCCGATGCCCCGCTTGTCACCCAAGGCCTCGGTCAGAAGTTCGCCCAGCACGATACCGATGTCCTCCACCGTGTGGTGGGCATCGACCTCCAGGTCGCCTCTGCAAGTAAGGCTCAAATCGAAACGGCCATGCTTGGCCAAAAGGGTCAGCATGTGGTCAAAAAATGGCACCCCGGACGAACCTTCGAACAGGCCTTCACCGTCGAGGTTCAGTTGCATATCTATATCTGTTTCCTTGGTGGTACGTTTCCTAGCGGCCACGCGCTTTTGTTCCATAATACACTCCCTCCGGCAGTTGCGCCAGTCTTACTTCTCTTCCTTGTCCATGCGGATGGATACACTTCTGGCATGGGCGTCAAGCCCTTCCTTGGTCGCCAGTCGCACCACGTCCTCGCCACACTGCATCAAGCCTTCTTTGGTATAGGCCAGAAGACTCATCTTCTTCTGGTAGGTATCCAGATTGAGCGGTGAATAGAACCGTGCCGTACCCGATGTGGGCAGTACATGGTTCGGTCCCGCGAAGTAATCACCTAGTGGTTCCGGCGTGTAGTTGCCCAGGAACAAGGCACCGGCATTCTTGATGCGGCCCACCCAGGCGAACGGTTCCGCCAGACACAGTTCCATGTGCTCCGGCGCAAAATCGTTGGCCAGTTCTACAGCCTCATCGATATTTTCGGTCAGGATGATGGCTCCGTTGTCCATAAGGGAAATCTCGGCGATTTCCTTTCTGGAAAGAGCCTCCAGCTGGATGGCCAGTTCCTTCTTGACCTTGGTCACCAGCTTCTCAGAATCCGTGAGCAAAATGGCAGAAGCCAACTTGTCATGTTCAGCCTGGGACAGCATATCCGCCGCCACAAAGGAAGGATCCGCCGTATCGTCAGCCACCACCAGAATCTCACTGGGGCCGGCCAACATATCGATATCCACGGTCCCATAGACCAGCTTCTTGGCCAAGGTCACATAGATGTTCCCCGGACCCACGATCTTGTCCACGGGTTTCAAGGGGCCGGCTCCGTAAGCCAACGCGGCCACTGCCTGAGCACCGCCCACTTTGTAGATCTCGGTCACTCCGGCCAAATCGGCCGCCACCAAGCTATAGGGATTCATCCGTCCGTCCTTATCCGGCGGGGAGACCATGACGATTTCCTTGACACCGGCCACCTTGGCCGGCACCGCGGTCATAAGCACTGAAGAGGGATACGCTGCCGTACCACCCGGCACGTAGCAACCCACCCGGTTCAAGGCCCGGATGATCTGTCCCGTGGTATTTCCATACTCGTCCGTCTCCATATTGGAGGGGCGTTTCTGTCTGGCATGGAAGCTTGCGATGTTATCGTGAGCCCGTCTCAGGGATTCCACCACTTCATCCTCTACCTGTTCATAGGCCAACACCATCTCTTCTTTGCTAACCTTGAAATTGTCTTCGATGATTTTCGCGCCGTCGAACTTCTTGGTATATTCGAACAAGGCGTCCATGCCCCCAAGGCGCACCTTCTCTACGATTTCCCTCGTAGAAGCCATGGCCTCTTCGTTCAGCTCATGGGAGCGTTCCAGAATGGCTGAAACCTCCTCTTTTTTCTCGCTGGTCACCATCTTGATCTTTACAGAACCTTTTTCAAACATGACTGAAATATCTCCTTATTCTCTAAACTGCTTACTTGCCTGACTCAGCGAGTATTTCTCTCATCCGGTCCACCACCGTGACGATACTCTCGTTCTTCATGCGGTAGCTGACCCGGTTGGCAATCAGTCTGGCTGTGGCCGGAAAGATCTGGGCCACTTCCACAAGTCCGTTCTCCCGCAAAGTGGTGCCCGTGGACACGATGTCCACGATCATATCCGACAGCCCGATACGGGCGGCCAGTTCTACGTTACCGTGCAGCTTGATGATCTCCATCTGCATGCCCAGCGATCTGAAATAGCGATCGGCCACATGGGTGAACTTGGTGGCTACCCGGTGCTGGGTGAAGTCGGTCAGCGGGAACTTGCCATCCACGCTGTGTTTGTCTCTGAGTTCCTCCGTCACCGCCACCGCGAAACGGCAGAAGCCGAATCCCAGATCCGCCAGTTCGAACACGTCCGCGCCGGATTCCTCCAGCGTATCCTTACCAACCACGCCGATGTCGGCCACCCCGTATTCCACGAAGGTGGGTACGTCAGTCGGTTTGCAGATCAGGTAGGTCACGCCTTCCTCAGCGAAATCGAACATCAATGTACGAGCATTGGGATCAACACCATCTGTCGGCAGATCCGCTTGCTTCATGAATTCCAATACTTCATTTCCCAGTCTACCCTTGGGTAGGGCTATGGTCAGTCTATTCTCCATCGTTATCGTTCTCCATCACAAAGAGACGCTCGATCCCTTTTTCTTCCATATATGCAGCGGCCTCCGCCAGGTCGGCACTGGTCAAGTCGATCTCAACCCGTTTGCCCTCGGCCCGAAGTTCTCTGGCTTTCTTGACAATCTGGGTATAGTCATCGCCAAGAATCAGCACATCCTTCTTCTCAGGATCATCCTTGACGTTCCGGGCGATCATCACCCGTTCCACGCCCATGGCGAATCCCACAGCAGGTGCCTCAAAACCGAACATACCCAGCAACCCGTCGTAGCGGCCTCCGCCGCAGATGGGATGCCCGATGCCCTCGGCATAGCCTTCGAAGACGATGCCCGTATAATAGGAAAAGCTTCTTAATATACTGAAATCAAAGAAGATCCGGTCCTCGTATCCGTATTCCCGCACCACCTTGGCCAATTCCTTCAAGCCAGCCATGGCCGCCTGGTACTCGATGCCTTCACTATATCCCTCTATCTCCTCCAGAATCTCGGCGCCACCGTTCTTGCGCACCAGCTTCAGGAAGATCTGGGCCTTCTCGGCATCTGCATGTTCTAAGAGCAGCGCTTCCAGGCCCACGAAATTCTTGCTGATTACCAGTTCCCTGGCCTCCTCGACCAGTTCCTCGTCGACCAACATCTCGTTCAAAAATCCCTGAGTAATGTTGATCTCCCCGATACCGATCTTGAATTCCTTGATACCAGTCCGTTCCACCGACTCAATGGCCAGTAGCAGCACTTCCAGGTCTGCCATCAGATCGTCGGATCCGATCAGTTCCACGCCCACCTGGGTGAATTCACGCTGACGACCCACCTGGACCGTCTCATAGCGGAATGTCGACCCGGTATAGGACAAGCGGAAGGGTAATCTTCTATCCCGTAGTCTGGAAGCCACCATCCGTGCGATAGGGGTGGTCACATCGGGTCTAAGAGCCAGAATCTGGCCTTCTCTGTCAATCAGCTTGAACACTTCAGCCGCATCCATGCCGTCCCGCTCCACCACATCGTAGAACTCCAAGCTGGACGTTCCCACCTCTTCATAACCATAGGAAGCAAAGGTATCCATCAGCTCATTGACTAGGCGTCTGCGTTTTCTGGCCTCACCGGGTAGCACGTCTTTCATTCCCGGCGGTATATTCCATTTCTTTTTCATTACGATCCTCTTTCTTCACTTTAGTTCGCTAAAGCGTTAAATCATTAAAGAGATGGTACCACAGGGATGTATCCCTGTCAACCTACTTTCCGAAACCCTTGTCCAAGACCAGACGATATCCGTCCGCCCCGTACTGCAGGCTCTTCTTGACCCGGGAAATAGTCGCCGAACTGGCGCCCGTCCTCTCCTCGATCTGGGAATAGGTCACATCCTCATCCAACAGCCTTGCCACCACCAAACGCTGCGCCATGGAATGCAGTTCAGACACCGTACAGAGATCCTCAAAAAAGCGGTAATACTCCTCCTCGTTCTCCAAGGCCATGATGGCCCTGAACAATTCATCCGTCATAGGATCTTTAAAGCGACTCGTATAACTCATGACAACACCCCTTCTTTCAGGCGCGGAATTTCCACCTGAAGTAGTCTCTAACCTATTGTACCCAATCTATCGCTCGAAATACAGAATTTTCCCCCACAGGCAGACGAGAAATAGAGTCACCATCTTGACACGACCCTTCAGTACTGGTATAAATAGCCTAGGCCGACCGTCCGGAAGCGTATCGAAGTGGTCATAACGAGCCTGACTCGAAATCAGGTAGTCCGAAAGGGCACGTGGGTTCGAATCCCACCGCTTCCGCCAATATTCCGAATAGGACAGAATGATCAATCTTATTCGGCTAAAGCTTAAGCACGTCATCAAATTGACGTGCTTTTATGTTATCATTTATTAAGACGATTCTTATCCGTTCTAATGAACGCTACCAGGATCACCGACTCTACCGATACAGAACTGAGATTAATGGAATAGCAAATACCAAAAAAGGAGATATGCGATGTTAGAGAAGAATGTGGATTTTGCAGTTTACACGAAAACGACTCCGAACGAGGAAGGATTTTTCGGCACATACGGTGGTTCGTTCATACCGCCCCAGCTGGTAGGAGAATTCGAAAAGATCTCGACGGCCTATCATACTATTTGCAAGAGCTCAAAGTTCATCAACGAACTAAGAAGAATAAGGAAAGAGTTCCAGGGACGTCCAACACCAGTATGTCATTGCGAAAGGCTCTCGAACTCCATCAGCCATTGCCAGATCTATCTGAAAAGAGAAGACCTGAACCATACCGGTGCACATAAATTAAACCACTGCATGGGTGAAGGCCTTCTAGCAAAATACTTAGGTAAGAAGAAGGTCATCGCTGAAACCGGCGCTGGACAGCATGGCGTGGCCTTGGCTACTGCCGCCGCTTATTTCGGGTTGGAATGCGACATCTACATGGGTGAAGTCGATATAGCCAAGCAGGCACCGAACGTAGCACGGATGAAACTATTGGGTGCGAAGGTAATCCCTGTCTCCCACGGGTTGAAGACATTGAAAGAAGCTGTTGATGCGGCTTTCGAAGCATACATGGGTGATTTCGAGGATACCATCTACTGCATTGGCAGCGTGGTCGGCCCCCATCCGTTCCCTGTGATGGTCCGGGATTTCCAAGCGGTCGTAGGGATAGAAGCCAAAGAACAGTTCATGGATATGACCGGCGAATTGCCTGATGCAGTAGTAGCCTGCGTAGGTGGCGGATCCAATGCCGTCGGCCTCATGTCAGCCTTCCTGAATGATCCTGTGAAACTATATGGCGTTGAGCCTTTGGGCAAGGGGACCAAACTGGGTGAACATGCAGCCAGCATGACCTACGGCTCTGAAGGTGTAATGCATGGATTTAACTCCATCATGCTGAAAGACGAAAATGGCGATCCCGCACCTGTGCATTCCATAGCCAGTGGCTTGGATTATCCTTCCGTTGGCCCCGAGCACGCATATCTTCATGATTTAGGCCGCGTGCAATATATGACAGCAACTGATGATGAAGCTATCGAAGCTTTTTCCACATTATCAAAACTGGAGGGTATCATCCCGGCACTGGAAAGCGCACATGCCGTGGCATACGCCATGAAGCTGGCCAAGGAAATGGGCCTGGGTTCAATCCTTATAAACCTTTCCGGACGCGGCGACAAAGACCTTGAATATGTGATAGAGAATTACGGAGACCGTCTGGGTCTTAAATAGTAATAAGAAGAGAAAAGTCCATAACCCATAACATGAAAAAAACCGTCGATACCGACGGTTTTTGTTATAAGCCCAATTAGAATTCCTCGAAGATATCCGATGGTCTAATCGGCATCTCCTCTTGACCCTTAAGCTTGCAGAGCACATCCACTACTTGGGCATCATACCTGATGCCTCTAAGGCTCCTCAGCTCCGCCAAGGCCTCCTCAGGAGACTTGGGCGATTGGTAACTGCGGCCGTGGGTCAGCACGTCATAGGCATCCGCGACAGCGATAATCCTGGAGAACAGAGGAATTTCTTCTCCCTGCAGTCCATAGGGATAGCCGGTGCCGTCCAGACGTTCCTGGTGGGCCAATACGAAACGGGCCACGTGGGATACTTCCGGAACCGACTGGCAGATGCGGTAGCCCGCTTCTGCGTGTTGCTTCATGACGTCCCATTCCTCCTCGGTCAGCTTCTCCGACTTTTGCAGGATCTCATCCGGTACGATGACCATACCCACATCATGCAGGCGGGCGGCCAATGACAGATCGTTCAGTTCGCTGGAAGTCAGGCATAGCTGGGTACCGATGTCCCTGGACAGCGATTCCATTCTGGCACAATGCTTCTTGGTTTCATGCGACTTCTGACTCAAGCTCTCCAGTAGCGACGTGATGATCGAACTGCGCATACTATTCTTGTCCAGCAGTTTCCGGTGGTACATGCGTTGTTCCGCCTCAGCCAGTACGTCGTAAATGTTCTGGTATTCTTCATCCTTGGTCGAGGCCCCGATGGAAATGGACAGCCCCAGATCCATGAACCGCTCTTCTTCAGCACTGCGGATCAGACGGTCGGAAACCTCCTCCGCCGCCTCTTTCGAGGTCCTAGGCAACAGCAGGACGAATTCGTCTCCACCCCAACGGGCCAAGATATCCTCCTGCCGGCACTCTTTGCGCAACAGATCGGCGATGTTCTTCAAGAGTTCGTCACCCTTCTGGTGACCGTATATGTCATTTGTTAATTTCAAACCGTTCACGTCGCCCATGATGACCGACAGCGGCAGCTGGCGTCTGGTGTTCAGACGGTCGATTTCTTTTTCAAAGAATGTCCTGTTGTAAAGGCCGGTCAAAGAATCATGGAAACTCAGGTGTTCGATCTCCTTCAAGCGGCGTTTCTGCATAGATACATCTCGGAAGACCAGTACGACGCCGGACAACTTTCCTGCACCGTCCCGGATGGGTGACGCGCTGTCAGAGACGTAAATCTCACCACCACGCTGGCCTGACAATCGGGTATGCTCCCCGCTCTTTTCCTCATGGAGTGATAGCAGCACCCGGCTCACCGGGCCCTCAACTTTTTCCTTGGTTGTCTCGTCCACCAAGCGGTAGACTTCATGTACCGGGCGACCCAGAGCCTGCTCTTTGGTCCATCCGGTCAAGGACTCCGCCACACGGTTCATATCCACGATCCGGCCGGTCTCATCGGTGGAAATGAAACCGTCCCCGATAGAGCGCAAGGCTACCGCCAGTCGTTCCTTTTCCAATTGAATGGCTGACTGCATGTTCTTCTGTGAAGACCGGTCGTAGAAGACCGTGGCGATCTGCGTCTTGCTTAACGGCAATATGGACATATGGAAATACTTATTCAAAACCTTGTCAAATGGTTCAAGTTGCATCGGTCTGCGGCTTCGCATTACCCCGGCCAGTTCCTGCAGATACGGTGCCGGCGATTGTCCATAGAACTCGGATCCCCTGCGGCCGTATAGTACCTGTTTGGCAAAGCCGGTCTGCTCGAAGAACGCATCGTTCACATCTACGAAACGGTAATCCACTGCTTCGCCCGACTCATCCCAGATCAGCTCATATATTGCGATGGCTTCTGTCATATTGGCATAAAACTGTCGCAAGCGGTTATTCTTCTCACTGTGCCCGGACAGACGCTTCTGGGTGGTTATGTCCCAGATGGCTGAAAGCAGCGATTCCAAATCGGCCACTCTCTCTTCCGGCAGCTCCACTTTCCGGTCCGTCAGCAATAGACAGGCCTTCACCTGTTCCTCCTGGATCACGGGAACCAAGAGCACATTCTCCAGTCTATCCCGGTTCTCAGCATCTAGACCTCTCTTCTTCAGGAAGTCTTGGTACTGGGAGATATGCAGCGGTTCCTGGGATTCACTCACGTAACGCCACAGATCCATGCGATCACCATAGCTGAGCGACCACCAGTCACCAGAGACCCTCATGTCTTCGGTCTGGTATTGGAACTGGGTGTAATACTCGGAGCTTTCCTCAAAAATACGCAAACAGCCCCGCCCATATCCATAAAGCTCCGTCAGTTCCCGCAATACATAGCGGTAGTAACGGTTGGAGTCCTTGGTGTTCTGCCCTAGGACCTTGGATATCAGCTGGTAGCTGTCAATTGGATGTTCTATATGTCCCTGCTCCTTGGCGATTTGCTCAAAGGAAGCATAGATTTTGTATCCGTAACGTTGCATGCGCAACCGGCAATGGGCTGTGTCGCCATCGGCGCGGTTCAGATCCACAAGTAGTATTTCACTCACCTGGCCATCTTCCAAGCGCTTCATAAGTTCAAACACCCGGTCCACCTGGTGGCGCGCGACGAAATCTTCTAGCAGACGATTCTTCAGTTGGGAGGGATGGTAGCCCAGAAACTCAGCAAGAGCCTCGTTGGCAAGGCAAATAAGCCCCTCCAAGGAGAGTGTGCACATCATATGCAAGGACAATCCGAACAGATCCGGACCTGAGTTGTTGCCTGCCTCGTCACGTATCGTCATAATGTTCTCCTAGTGATACCATTTCATCGTCGCATAATTATAGTTATCTTAAATATATTGCATAAAATGGCCCTTGTCAAACTACTTCTTCATACCACCCAAAAAAACTGTACTGCATCGTTAGAATCCACAAAACTAGGCTTGTATAGCATCGTCATTTACTTGCATCCTTCGTTCTGATTAAAGACCGCAATACTGTATTTCATTAGCAGGATTATCTAAAAGCACCAACGATTGGTCAACTATACCTCCAAGTAGAATATGTGCGACCTATACCGATTGAGCTCTCTAATAAGCACAATCCTTGGACTCTTCCTGTGAATATAAGCTCACCTCAATATTGTCTCCAAGACAAGGAAAAGAGGAGGCTTTCGCCTCCCCTCAATCATCAGTATACGGTCACCTTGGTCTCATAGGTGCCTCTTGTGTAATACACCTGCTTGCCGAAGCTCTCGGCCACGTACCGTACTGGCACCATGGTCCTCTCACTCCGGATTATGGGTGTTCCCAAACCAGGTATCTCCTGCCCGATAACCAGTTCCAAGTCTTTACCCTGGTAGCTCATGCGTACAGTCTTGGTCTTGGACTCCCAGGTAACCCCGGCACCCAGACTGGTCGCCACAAAGGAGACCGGCACCATCATCCTGCCATCTATGAGGAGCGGAGCCACATCAGCCGCCACCCGGTCACCATTCACGTACAGCGTGGTATCCTTCGTAACCCGTCTGTTAAGATTCATACCGAAAGGCCGTCCCGAAAGAGCCATCATACCGTAGGAAGTCATCATCACCTTACTGGCGTCATCCTCTTCACGCCAGTTGAACCAGCCCCTGCCGTCCTGCAGGCCAATCAGATGGTCCAGCATATCACGGTTTTCCACCCGAAAGTCTGTTCTAAGGCGTACGTCCACCCCAACTGCCAGAAGGCCCATGGCTGCCCAAGCGTCGCTGGCCGTATTCTCTCCCACCTTGTCCAGGTCCATGCCGCCGTTCTCGCCCATTTGCTTCTTCAGATAATTCCTGGCGTACTGGACCTTAACGTCCACTTCCCGTAGTCCGCAAAATCCCAGGGCCGCCAAGACCACCCCTGTGGAATCTGGATCGCTGCTGCCACCTGTGATCCAGCCGTATCCGCCGTCAGTATTTTGGCGATCCAAAAGCCAACTCACAGCCTTGTCCGGTACTGCACGCCCCTGGGCTTTCAGCGCCATCATGCTCCAGGTCTGGGTGTTCAGCATCTTCTCTTCACCGCTGATACCGTAGTGGCCGTAGCGGAGTCTGGACTCCAGTTCAGCAACAGCCGCATCGCGTCTGGCTCCCTCAGGCCCCACCGCAATCAGGTAGCGTGCCAGATCCAGGGTAGCTTCCTGATTCAGGTCGCTAGCCAGTTCACCATCCAGGTATTCCCTCAGATATTTGTTCTCCGCACGGTTCATCGTACTGTCATAGGAGCATAACGCCATCAAAGCGAATGAACTGGGACTGGTAGCTGAATCTTCGTTAAAGGCTGCCGGCATGCCCCCATCCTCGTTCTGTGTGAGTAGCAGATATTCCGCTGCCTTATCCAGCCTGTAGGCGTAATCAACGGCATAATCCGAAGCCATTACTGGCAGGGCCAGCAGCAGGCTGGCACTGAGGACCAGCACCAACACGCCGCTCAAAAGCCGTTCACTCTTCCGTTTTCTACCTTGCATACGCATCCTCCTTCTCATGAAAACAAACACACCCTTCTATTCCATTACAGGCCGCTCCATCATCACCATCTTCTCAGCAGGGAACCAGATGGATTCCACGCTGAAGAAATCGTTGATGTAGGACAGAGGCACAAAGGTTCTTCCATCTATGAGCACAGCCTCCGTATCGAAGCCCTCGATGGGCTCGTCGATGACCACTGATACCGTCTCATCTCCCAAGCGCACGCTGGCCCGGTTCTCATCCACATCCCAGCCAACCCAGGCACCCAAGCTCTCAGACAGGAACCTGAGTGGCACCATGGTCCGGCCGTCTTGGATGAAGGGCGCCACATCCATGGTCTTCGCTTCTCCGTTATGAGTATAGCCCTTCTCGCCGATGGTGATGCTCAGCTCGTTGGTCTTGATGTAGCTGGCTACGGTATAGGCACTAAAGCGGGCCGGCACCAACAGGTCTTGACCGTCCAGATAGGGCACAAACTGCACAGTAAGCTCGCCAGACTGACTTTCCGTCACCCTGAGTCCCACGGGACTGCCCAGACCGCTTTCGCCAGTAAAGCGCAGCTCAGCCGGTCTGCTCAGGTAACCCAGTGCCTCGAAATCCTCGCCGTCCCCGATCTCGAAAACGAAGCTGATCAGGGGGAAGCCGTTGCTGTAGAAGCCCTCCTGGGACTCGAAAAAGTCCCTCAGATCCGCTTCCATTCCGCTGGATGCGGGCTGGATCAGAATTCTCAGCACTTCCTGGTCTCCGTAGAGATCCACCGGCAGTACCAGTTCATAATCCTCGCCGACCAGCACGATCTGCGTAGATCCCGCCACCTGCTCCCGCCTTATGATCAGGCCCTGATCATCCAACTGGATCCTGGCGCTGGTTCCGTCCAGCTCCACCTGGGCCTCTTCGAAGCTCTCGGCTTCTTCTTCGCTGATTTCACCGTCAAATCCTTCTATATCCGTGGAATAGTACCATTCCACGTCGTCGCCGGCATCCAGAGCGTAGCCGTCCGCCGAGACCATAGGAGTTTTTCCATTCACCTTGTACATCCAACCGTCCGTCCCCTGGTTGGATTCGTCTTCGATGCGGCTTACGAATCCGCTTGAAGCCTTGTAGGACAGTCCCGTCTTGTTAAGTGCACCCAAGGGTGTCTCACCATATTTATCCCCAGAGGAAAGAGTCACAGATCCACGGTAGATCCGGCCATCCTGTCCGTTCACCTCGACGGATACGCTGATACCACTGGGAGCCGGCCTTCTGCTGACCACTACCTCTACCGGCAAGGTCCGGATGATGCCGTTGTCAGGATCCGGCCACATTGCCGTATTGTCCTTGTCCGCGGCCAGGTAGTACGTACCTCGCTCGCTCAAGCGGACGCTCAGCTCGCCATCTCCGTCGGTCACACCGACGATCTGCGGTGTCTCCCTGGTGCTTTCCGTATAATAGATGACCTCGGCACCGACCACGGGCAGATCGTTCGCACTAACACTGACCGTCACGGAGCTTCCCTCATAGAGGCTTGCATCCGATACGGCTATCTCCCCGGACACCGTGCTGGTATTGCCGGAGAAGATCAGGCTGTCCCCGTCGTAATAGCCTTCAGCCTGCCAGGGCTCGACCATCCAGTAGAGTCCATCTTCACTCTCACCCTGGATGCTGGAGATGAATCCGCCTGGCGCCTCATAGGTCCTGCCTTCTTTGGCATTGGCCCAGGCATCAATCACCTCGACCTGATCCGCGCCCGGTTCAACAATAACTGTTTCTCCAGGTTCGATGGTGTAATTGGGACTCTCGATGCGCACATATACCGCATCGCCGATCAGCAGGTTCTGTGCTTCGGTACGGGCCAGTCCCATATCCTCAGCCGTTGCCGTCTTGGCGGACGCCACCAGGTAACTTCCCTGCTGTGGCAGTGAGAAGATCAGCTGGCCGGACGCATCGGTCGTTCCGAGCGTCCAGGGTGTTTCCCGGTTCGCCTCATCGTAATAGATGACCTCAGCTACGGAAACCGGTGCGCCAAGCGCGTCCAGTACGGTAGCCGTAACCATCTCATCCGTCCTGGCTTCCGGCTTGTTCAGGGATAGTTCACCGGACTGGCCGCTGGAATTGCCGGAGAAGACCAGAATGTCTCCCTCATGGTAGCTCGCTTGCCAGTCCACGGTCATCCAGGAGGGACCGAAGCCCCAGGCATCACCCACTGAATCAATTCCATCCACCTGGGAGATCATACCGAAACCATCATACGCAAGGACGTGTCCGGTCTGGTCTGCCCACAGGGCCAATACCTGGTCATAGGTGGCTCCGTCAGGGATATCCACCTCCACCTTAGGCTGCAGGGTATAGCCGGGCGCTTCCACGCGCACCCAGGCGGATACAGCAGTCAAAGACAGCTCATCTTCGAATCCACTGGGGCTGGTAGCCTGAACGCTTCCGCCTTCCAGCGAATCCCGGACAAACCAGGCCGCACTCAGATCCTTGGTCACATGGCCCAGGCCCACCGGATCGACCACATAGGTCGAATCGGCGCTTAAGTCTTCTTCGCCTCCGTTCAAGGTATATCCGGTCGCCGTGAGATAAACCGATCCGCCTACAGACAGAGACGCCAGATCCACGCCGCCCACGGCAGCGAGCGCAAAGACCGTCACTGCATCGGCGTCGATTTGGGCACCGGCGGCTAAAAGGCCCCGGAGTGCCGCTTCCACCTGCTGCATATTACCGAGGTCATTGCTGCTCAGACCGTTCAGGAAGGTCAGCGGGCTCTTGCCCTCAGGGGTAGTCACCTGATCAGCCACCCGGGTGCTTACCTGTTCCGGCGTGTAGCCAAGCTGCCTCAAGGTCGCCAGATATTCTCCGGAATCCACAACCGGGACATCCCAGCTCCCGCCTTTCAGGCTGCCATCGGATTGCAGGAAGGATTCGCTTTCCATCCAGGTGAGTGCCGCGTCACTTACAGTCACAGCTTGCGCTGCCAGATCGGCATCCGCCACGCCCAACAACGGCCCGTAGACCGAAAGACTGCGGATGGCCTGGGCCGTAAGCAGGTAGTCCGGTCCAAAACCTCCACCAAAACCTTGGTTTCCCTCGTCGACTCTCAGGGAAAGCAGGTACTCCACGATGCTGGCGAGCTCAGTTTCCGTAAGAGATGCCCGGCTGTGCCAGTCACTCATGGCCAAGCGATCGAAGGTCGCCAGGTTGCCCCAATGGTTCGGTGTATCGTTCCAAGGATCCTCGTCTGTCAGATCGGCCGGATAGAAGAATCCCGCCTGAATGCCATCTTCATGGTAACCGACATCGAAAAGAGCTTCCAGTTGGGCGGATAAACCGTCCAGATTCTGGTTGTCTGCATCGTCCAACAGCCATTGAGCCATATACTGGGTAGCCAATTCCTTGGGATTTTCCGCTGTTAGACCGTAGGCTTCCTCGGATACACTTGTTCCCTCACAGACCCAATCTCCGACCGAGATCCCGGCCATGTACGGGCCAACAATCGAGCCCAGATCGAATCCACCGATTCCGCTGATGGATTCCACTCCGCTCTCCCTATGTCCGAGAAATAGTTCCTCGGTCAACATCTGGGCGGTAGCGTCATAGTCCGGTGCATCACCGGCCAGAGCCGCACCCGGCAGCGACGTCATTAGCAGTAGCAGGCTCAGCAGGATCGCCAGCCAACGATAATTCCTTTTCATATTATTGCTCCTTTCAAACTCGGAGGGGAGCCACAAAAAAAGACCCGAAGCGGGTCTCGTATCCTTTGATTTGACGCTGGTTTAGCGCCTTCAACGTGCATACAATTGCTTCTTTCCCCAAACAACTTGCAGTCCATGTTGGCGGGTATCTGACTTGCGCTAGGCGCTCACAGTGGTGGGTCCGTGCCAGATTCTCACTGGCTTCCCTCTTTTGCTGATCCAACAAGGCTATGTAATAATCTTCTTACCTATAATCATATCTAGCATATACCCCCTTGTCAATTCAAAGCATTCCAAATTTTTGTCAATCAACGTTGTGAAATTTAGAAGAAAATTCAACCCGCCGGATTTCCGGCGGGTTGTGTAGCATACCAATTCTCTTTCCAGCTAATTCATTGTAACTCTACATCATGGCAGCTAAACTGCTTTGTTTTTACCGGATATCCTGTTCTAGCCCTACCACCTTGTGGGCTGCACTTGCCAGCAGTTTTTTGGCTACCGCATTCACATGCCTGCCGGTGCTCTCTTCATCGATGTTGACCAGTCTGCCGCCGTCAACGACCAGCTCGCCATTGACCAACACCTTGTCGATCATCTGGCTGTCGCTGCTCATGACGATGGCCGATACCGGATCGTTGCATCCGCCAGATAACTCATACCTACTCCAATCAAACAGAACCAAGTCTGCCGCCATGCCCACTTTAATTCTTCCGATATCCTCCCTGCCCAATATCTTGGCACCCCCTATGGTCGCCATCTCCAGGATTTTTTCCGCCGTAGGTCCGCGGCTGCCATAGGTCAGCTGATGAACCAGGTAAGCGACCCGTATGTCCGTCATCATGTTGGAGGAGTTGCTGCTGGCCGCCCCGTCAACGCCCAATCCGATATTCACACCAGCTGCCAACAGGTCTGGCACCCTGGCTACGCCGGAGTTCACTTTCATATTGCAGACAGGACAATGGGCTACACCCGTACCAGTCTCGGCAAACTTCTCAATATCCGTATCCGTCAGATGGATAGAATGCGCATACCAGACGTTGGAACCCATCCAGCCCTTGTCGTAGACATATTCCGTAGGCGTGCAATTGTACTTCTCGCGAGAGTACTTCACTTCATCTACACCTTCGGCTAGGTGGCTGTGAATCCGCACACCGTATTTTTTAGCCAATTCCAAGGAGCCTTCCCATACGGACGGCATGTCGAATTGGGGCCAGGTAGGAGAAAGTCCAATCTGAAGCATCGAGAACTTTGAATCGTCATGATAAGTATTAATGAGACGCTCGCAATCGTTCAGGACATCATCCACTTCCTCAACTAGTCCTTTGGGGATATGTGCACCCTCCAGCGTCAGACTGCCCCTGGTTGGATAAAACCGTATCCCCAGCTTTTGTGCCGATTCGATTTCCACATCGATCAGTTCCCTCTTGATCTTATTGGGAAAGGCATAATGATGGTCCGCAGCCGTGGTACAACCCGACTTCAGCAATCCGCCCAAACCGATCAAGGCGCCCGCATCGACCGCCTCCGGGGTCAATTCCTCGAAAATCTTGTACTGGGCCGTCAACCAAGGCATTAGGTCCACCTCATTGCAGGCTGTAATATTCCTAGTCAAAGACTGAAAGCAGTGATGATGGGTATTGACCATGCCCGGCATAAGAATCCTGCCCCTGGCATCGATCACTTCATCCACGAGGCTCTGATCGATCAGGTTCTCCCCGACCCCTATAATTTCCCGGCCTTCAATCAGAACGTCACTATTTCTGAGTCTGCTCTTTTCCTCATCCATCGTGATGATCCAATCGGCATTCTTTATCAATATTTTTTTCATAGTGTACCCCCAACTATCCCAAAAAAGGTGATAAGGCAACTAACTTGCCATTGCCTTATCACCCAATACTCCTATTGTTTGAAATCACCATACTCTCTGACCACCAAATCACCGGATCTGATGTCATCATATACTTTCTGGATTGTTGCTTTTTGTTCATCTGTCAACTTGTCTTCAAATTTATAATATGGGGCCAGATAGATAACATCGTCATCTACGCCCATTCTGTAGCTGCCGGCTTCAAAAACATCGCCCTCTTCCAGATACTTGTCGACGAACTTTTTAAAAGCCAATGGCATATTGGCAACCCCGGAAGTAATCATATTATCCGGAGCCAAGTAGGCCTGGTCCATAATCGCGCCGATAATCATGGCATCTCTATCCTTGCAAGCCTCAATGCCACCCATGCTTGCCTGGGATACATCGACCATGATAATGTCTGCGCCAGCATCCAGCATGGCATTGGCAACTTCCTTCGCTTTACCCGCATCATCAAAGCTACCTGTCAGTATGGTTCTTACATCAACATCAGGATTGACATACTTCGCGCCTGCTTCATAGCCTCTTATGGCATTTGATATTGATGGGATGTCCATTCCGCCGATACCACCGACGATACCCGTTTCCGTAACTACGCCGGCAACCGCACCCATGAGGAATCCCTGTTCTGCATTATCGTTCTGAATTGAAAAAACATTGGGCTCCTGGGTGATATTGCTTGAATTGATACAGAAAGTTACATCCAGAAAATCAGGTGCCACTCTCGTTGCAGCATCCCCGAATTCAGCACCATGTCCGAAGACAATATCGAATCCAGCATCAGCATATAGTCTGAAAACTTCATCGTGGTCTGACATGGCTACATTTTCACTGTACGCTATCTCCGCCCCATACTCTTCTTCAATCATAAGAAGTCCTTCGTAAGCGGAAGCACTCCAACCGCCATCATTGATCGGTCCTGGAGTCAGCAACGCGACCTTCAATGGTTCATCCGGCTCTTC
>DAOUPV010000079.1 GCA_030625965.1 Clostridia bacterium | reverse complement strand
CCCATGCTCACATATTCACCCTTGGCGTAATTGATGCTCTCCACCACACCACCGTTACGTGCCTGGATGTCGTACTTGTCGGCGTTGATCTTAGCCAGTTCGGCATCCAACGCCACCATCTCGGAACTGAGTGCTGTTATCCTCTGGTCTGGTTCGTCATAACCACCGCTCATAGCCTTCAACTGCTCGTCGGCAGCCCCGATCTGGGCATCCAGCGCTTTCCTCTGATCGTACAGACCGTTGATATCATTCTGGGCTTTCGTGCTTTGCAAAAGCGCACTGTCATAGGCACTCTTGCTGTTCACCAGAGCCAGATTGGCATTGTCCAGGTCCTGCTTAGACACCGCACCGGTATTGTACAGGGCGAGTATGTTATCATAATTGCTCTGCTGCAGTTCATAAGCAGTCTTTAATGCTTGGCTCCTTGACAGGCTCTGTTCAAAAGCCGCCTGCGCCCCGTTTATAGTCGAATTCATGGCTGCTCTCTGGCTCGTCAGCTGATTGATGTTGTTCTGTTGGATGTTCAGTTCCTCATCCCTTACCGGCGAGACCGACTTTCCTACATTCTCCTTAGCAATCTGATCGGCCAGTTCCGCTTTTTCCTGCAACAGCACAGCTTCCATGGCATCCAACCTCATGACCACCTGTTCCGGCTCTATCTTCTGTCCTTCGCTCACCAGCAGATCATCGATAACACCGGGTACGGTGGCATAGACATCATATGCATCCGGTTCGATCTCCCCGTAGTATATGTTGCCGTCCTCTCCCATCACCGAGGTATAAAGGAACAACCCCAGTGCGATGATGACGACTCCCGGTATCATGAATTTCCTGATTTTCTTCTTATCCATTGCTTTCTCCCTTGTGCTCATAACGACTCCCTTTCAATCTGTACAAATCTAGCCCTCGAACGAAATCAGTTGTTACGAAGAAGGCTTCTTCAGAGCCTCCATACGATATCTGATCTCTTCAGGTTCTCCCTTTTCGAAATGGATGAACATGCGGCCAAACTTCCTAAGATGCAACCCTTTCTTGCTCATATCCACAAACCAACTTTCATTGCGCCCTATGGCAAAGAGGTCGTCCAGCATTAGTTTTCTAACTGTCTTCCCCATTATTCTGTACCCTCCAACATTCGTCCGTCACGTATCATATCCTGCAAGCGGCCATATTCTTCCTGCAAAGCCGTCCTGCCTTCTTTGGTTATGGCATAGGTTTTACGGCGCCCGTCATCCTGTAGCACCTCGATGAGTTCTTCTTTTTTCAGACGTGTCAACACACCATACAACGTCCCAGGCCCCATCTGAATTCTCCCCCCGGACACCTGATCAATGATTGTCATCAGCTGGTATCCATGGTTAGGTTGAATCAGGGCCAAGAGGATGTAGTACATTGCCTCCGTCATCGGTCCTCCGGAATAAGACATCTTTTCACACTCCTTATTATGTCACACGATATATCGCGTAACATAATAGTAGTATATCAATCATCCTTTGTCAATCACTCCATGTAGCAACTGTGTGCTCCCAACCCTTACTCAAGCCTTCCTCTAATGTTACAAAAACCATCCATTATGATACACTTAAGATAGTGAATACAAGACGATGGGAGGAAACCATGAACATCTCGAAATTGAAAGATGCCGAAGCAGAATTCTTCTTCATCTATCCCGATGGATTCGAAAGCCCAGAAATGAAGGAAATAGGTAAGAAGCATAAGATGGATAAGATGGTCGATCTGGCTCATGAAACACTAAAGCCAGAGTCATTGGAAGATGTTGATACAGCCATAGAAAACATCATCAAAATTGCCAGCCGCTCCTCCATGGTCTCTGTTTTCGAAAAGGCCAAGTTCCGAGATGGTCTAAGAGCACTGTCTTCCGAAGAGAAGGTCGAATTGATATCAGCCCTTTCAGAACTGCTACACGGGGATGAAAAAAAGGGATTCAACGGACTGGTGGACCTATTAAGTGTATACAAGCTGGCCAAGTGGCCCTTGATCACTGTCTATCGCTGCTACTACTTTCCCGACACAGATTTGCTTTTCAAGCCCACCACTGTCAAAAACGTCATCAAGAAATACGAGCTAGAGGGTCTGGTCTACAAACCAGCACCCAGCTATGAGTTCTTCGTTGGCTACAGGGAGGCCATCAACAGCATGAAAGAGCTGGTAAGCCCACTGCTCTCTCCGAACAACGCTGCCTTTTCTGGTTTCCTGATGATGACCATGGAATAATCAATGCCAAAGTTTTTGGGTACTTCCATAGAGGAGCAATGATATGAAAAGAAGCAAGATCGAGAAATTTGAAAGTAAGAAGCGACTGGATGAACTGAAGCCAACTGACACCCTGAAGGAAGTCGGGGTCGGTGAAGATTCCATAATTCTGGATTATGGTGCCGGGACTGGACTTTTCAGCGTACCAGCCGCCAGAATGGCCCAGACCGTATTTGCCTACGATATCGACCCAGAGATGTTGGATATTATAAGAAGAAAATCATGCAAAGAGAAACTCACCAATGTGCAGATCATCGGAAAAGGGAATCTCAGCAAGATCGGTCCTCATTCCATTGACAATATCCTGCTGGTAACAGTTTTCCATGAAATCGAGGACCTGGATAGTCTTTTCATGGATATCGACACCCTGCTTAAGGACGATGGCAAGATCACCATCATCGACTTCCATAAGAAAGAGACACCCTCAGGACCACCGGTAGAACACCGGATTTCCAGACAGGATGTCATAGAGGAATTCACTCAACGTAACTACCAAGTAATAGAAGACAGAGATATGGGCGAGAATTTCTATCTGCTGTCTATTGAGGCTTGATCCGCCACACAACGATCTACCCGACTGTCTTACATTTGCTGAGAAATGGCTTCTACTCATTCTATAAATATTTCTACCAATGCTGTTTAGTAGCAGATCTATGTGTGAGCTATTTCAAGGACAGAAAAATATGCCGACTGCACATAAGAAAGCAGGGAGCCTAGCTCCTTGCTTTCTTTTCTGATTAATATACTGCACAGAATCTTTAACAGCAATTCCCGCATCCTTACCTTTATAGTAGATACGTTAATACTTGGCATATGCAAAGTATTGCTCCCAGGACAGCCTGTGGCCTAGAGTCTGCAACTGTCTTCAACGGATCTAGGCAAGACCAGAAATACGACGGCAAGCAGCACACCGATGCACAGCATGGCTATGCCTACGTCCGTCTTATCTGCTATGAAGCCGACAGACGGTGCGACCACGACGGTGATGAGCGCCTTCATCTGGGATTCCATACTCAGAACCGTAGCCCGTTCCCCCTTCTCCGTCAGCGTACCGCAGATATCCACAAGCACAGGTTTTCGCATGTCTCTGATCAGGTAGAGCACCACGAACATGAGAGCAATTAGCCAAGGTTGAGACGCCTTTATGGTCCAGTACAAGATGAAGAAACTGAACACCTGGGCTAGATACAGTCCGTTCATGATTCGGTCTGCAGACATGTAGCGCTGCAATTTATATACATTCCTGGAAGCATAAGCGCAGAGAAGATGAATAACCCCGTAGGTGACACCCAAGACGATCTTCAGCTGGTCATCGCTAGAATAGCTGGAAAGCAGGACGATGCCAGATGACATCAGCAGCATTCCCAAAATTGGCTGTATATAGTCTTTCACACTCTTGAAGACCGCCTCGAAGAAAGCGGATTTAAGCAGGAATCGTCTTAATCCCGGTCTCCTGAAAATATTGCTTATATGACTACGCAGTGCCCAAAAGAAAGACTCGTTCTGGACACACCCAGATTTGTCCAATGACTCTGGGTAGGACATGATCAGGAACAGATCCAGAATATAGGGTACGATAGATGCCAGGAAGATGTACCTAGATCCCGGAATATTGAGTATCAGGGCTATAGCCAGGACCGAACTGATAGCCGAACCAATCAGTGAGAATGATCTGGTCCTCCCATAGACCAACATCTTATAATCCTCCCAATGTTTCTCTTCAAGGTAGGTATAGATCATGGCCTTATGGGTACCCGACCTGAAGGCCTCTCCCAAGCCGAAAAAGACCATGGCCAGTGCGGCTGTCCAGAAGTTCCTAGTAAAGAAAAAGATCACGAAGGATGTGATATAGAAGGCGAAGCACAGGTACAGTTCTTTCTTGCGGCCATAGGTGTCCGCCATGACACCTGAAGGAACCTCGAAGATGTATATGACGATTTCCTTGATGGCATAAAGCATACCGATCTCAAAGAAGTTCAACCCACCGGCAAAAAGGAAGATTACCAGATAGGGTTCGAAAAATTTCAGGTTCTTCAAAAACCCGTACAAGGAGAACTTCATGATCTGTTTGTCATGCCTAATGGCTCTTGTTGTTTCTCTCTCCATATCAGTTGCCTCTCTACGTAAGAATGCGGTATTGACTTTTCAGACTTTGAATCCTCTTTTCTCCCATGCCGATACTACCAGTTCCTTAATTTCGTCTGGAAGTTGTTCCCGTTGCCATTGTCGTTCCATCTCAACTGATTTCTTTTCATTCTTTATGGCCTTTAAGGCATACCAGGCAGCACCCATGGCATGATCTGCCATATGTGCCGTCGCGACCGCATGGCCAACAGAACGTGCTACCGCAATCACTGTCGGGGCAAGTGACTCTCTGGCCACATTATGAGCACCTACCGAGGCATCTCTGCTCCGACCTACCGAAGCCAAACCAGATCTCCATTCATCGGCTACTACTAATGCCTGCACCAATCTGAAATCTATGTTATCTCCCAGCAGAGGCATGACATGTTCTGAGCAGCCACTTGCCCACTGGCTTAACTGTCGGTGTTGCTTCTTTTTCAGTGGACCACCCCGATGTTCAGCGATGAATCTGGTATCTCTCATAATTGCCTCCCGTCAGGATCCTTTACCAATTCGCACCAATTCGAGTTTTAGTCGTTCGCGCTCTGAATTGAATCCGAGTCCCTAAGAATGTTAATATTATTGTCCTTCTTTCCATTTGAAGATCCATGGGTATACCCGATGACATCGAATTCCTCCGCCAGCTTTTCGGCAAATATCTCATAGTTGTCACAGCGTCCACGGATACAGGTGGACAGATGGACCGTATCCACTTCAGCCTTCAAAAACTTCTCAATCTTCAGTTCCAGCGATCCCACAGGATCCTGGACGCATCCGTTGCAGGTATTGAACGAAACCAGTTTCGCACCACTCTCGCCATACCTCTCAAAAGCTTCCTTCTCCTCGTTGAAGGCCCTAAGGCAGCCATTCGCGGTGCACTTCTTTGCGACTTCCCCGCATACATATATAGCAACTTTATTCATGTCGATCCCCTTCAGTTATTCTCAGCATCTTCATCCAATATTCCCCTAAAAATTAAGGGCATATACATAAGGATGTGGCTTGACGTCAAATCAGTCAATGCATTGAGTCAAAATATGCTCCACATCCTCAATAAACCGCAACATACCTTCCTCGAGCAAAGTTGTCAGCGTATCCTGATCATCAAAATCCGGTTTGTCGCTCAGGACATGTTCTACAATTGAAAGTATGCCTTTAGTTGTCTCAGGAACTCTATACTCGCCACAAGCGCAATCCTTCAGCACTTCCCAGTATTCCTTTTGGACCTGTTTGTTAATTCCTACCAACCACACTACGAACCTGGCTCGATCATGTACGAAGATTATGGCCACCTTCAATTTTCTATTTTTCAGCGTTGGAGATGTAAAGGTGAAATAGCTCATATCCATATATCCCTGGTAGAATCCGGATACGCTGTGGTCTGGATGACGATTCTTAAGATGTATCCTCAAGCCCATGAGGTAATCCATCAGACCTCTGTACGCTCTCCTAATGTCGCCCTTTTCAATCTGTAGCTTGTACGCATCAACATATTCATTTAACGGAGCCATTGCTAATCCTCCATAGAATCTCATTAAAAATGCGGTAAGCCAAAAAGTATTCCACCTGGAAGCTATCTTCCTGCCCACGAACTTGCAGCCAGGCCAGCAGTGTGTCAATTTCTCGCAGTCTTGTTTGTATCTTTTACTCGTGGTATTGATATGGGTACTTCCTTTGGAAATTATTATATCTCAAATATCATGTCTTACAATTTAGTCCATCTTCCACTAGCTTCGTCAGCTGATCTTCAAAATGTTCATTATCACTTTTCGATCGTTTCTTGAACCTAGGACCTCGTAAACCAGTTTTCCGTCCTTTTCTAGCAAGGTGACGTTCAAACATCAGTTGATCAATGTTGTCAGCATCCAATATTTTGCCTGACGGATGAATCACGAAGCAACCCTTTCCAATCGCCAACGAGGCCACGCCATAATCTTGAGAGACAATTATGTCCCCACGTTCCGCTTTATTGATTAAGCTAATATCTACAGAATCAGCGCCCTGATCAACCAAGGTCACCTCACCATAGTCAGTCTTTATTCGATGATTAACATCAGCAAAAAAATGCACCCCGATTGCTTTTTGTTTTGCCGTTCTAATAATTTCATCCTTTACCGGACATGCATCTGCATCTACTATAATTTTCATCCACTCATCCAACCTTCTAAATCCATGTCAAAAAGGACGGAAGCTAGTCATTACATCCATCCCTGCAATAGGGTCTACTAGAATTATATCATTCACCACACCATGGCAGTGAACATTCCTCTCGCACAGTAATAATTCCCTTATGGCAAACAGCTTACAGTGTCTACCATAAGGGAATATTTAAAGAAACAGATTGATGGAGCGCCGTATTTCTGCAATCCTGTTCACCAGGTCTGCCAGTACTCCTCGGATATGTCCAGTATGTCGTAATACGGATTGAAGATTTCCTCTTCCCGTCTGACTTAAGCGTCTGTTCAGTTCTCCTTCAAATACAGCATGCTCAGTTCCATCCAGTAGTTGATGTCATCCTCACTTGGATCCAGGTTGATGTTGATATATCTGAATACCAGCAGAACCTTCACTTCCTGGTTTTCCAGCACCAGGGTCATATCATCAACAGTTCCCTCGCCTTGTTGTTCCTGATTCGGCGGGTATTTCTCTGTTATTCGGTTAAGATAATCCCTCATATCCTGCTCCAGGATCACCTGGCCGTCCAATTCGATCTCAATCGCCGGGATCTCAGTCTCGTTGTTTCTGATCCAGCTAATGATGTAGCGTCCATTCTGTCCTTCAAACGAAGCTGAAGAGCTTCCGTCCCTGCCGTCATACTCCTGTAGCATAACCGCCCAATCATAGCCACTGACATTAATTTCTGTATTGGGCAACCTCAGATAGGTTTCCATATAGTCCCTGGGACCTATATCGTCATACTCCGGTTTGGGCCATGTCTGTTCAAATCCCATACTGGCCAGGAACACCTCGTTATTCCTGAGGTTACTGTCAAACCAGGATGGCAGCTTGGCATCATCCACCCTCGCCAGGAAAACTACTGCGTCGGTGATGGATTCCCGAACTGTCTCCTCCGGTTCAGTAACTGTAGGCGTCAATTGTCCGGCCACCAGCATACCCTCATTGGTCAGCAGGTCTTCCAGACGGTTGACCTGAGCGGTAACCGGCAAGGCATGATAGCCCACCCCAGGCAGGACCGAGAAGATGGCCACAGCACAAATTAGGGCCGCAATGAATGGATGTGCCTTCTCCTTCCGTATTATCAGCAACACGGCTGCCGCTACAGCCAGTATCCATATCAGGATGAAGGCATATTCAGCCATCTTGAGGCCTGATTTTCCCAGCTGGATTAACAGTGCCCTTGCCTCGAATGCCAAAATCAATAACGCTGCCAAAGGATAAACCTTACGGAAGAACTTTGTCAGGCCATCCTCATACCGGGTGATCATCACATGAAGCCAGATACCGCCAGCCGCATAGCTGGTCGCGATACCGGACAGTCTTAGAAATGAGGGCCAGGTACCGCTCAGGATGGTTTTTCCCGTCCAGAGCAGCAGTACTAGCGTCAAAGCCAATGCGATGGGGACCATGATGTATTGGAATAGAACCTCAATGAAACGCGGGTGCTTCTGCGCAACCTCACGGTGCTTATCGATTTTGCCTTTGCTAAAATCAGGAAAATAGCCCACAAAGATGGTGAAAGCCAAAAATCCGGTGATGGTCGCCAGATACATGTAAACCTTTTCGCTCATATTCCTGTAGAGCAGAGCCTGAACGGCACCGGCAACGCCGGAGGTTCCAGACATGATTACCGCCCCATAGATCAATGCGATAATTAAGGCCTTGTGGAACATGAACAATGACCTTCCAAAATCGGACCGCTCCTTCGGATAGCCTGCCAGATAGATAAATGCGATCAAGCTGACTAAAATGGCTACACTGACTCGCGATGCTGACAGTTCCGTCACTCTGAGGACGACTGCGGTCGCGTATTCCGCGGTTCTACCACCAAAGGCGTAAAGAAGTGTAAATGTCACGATAGCCGCAAGGCCACCCAATAGGTTGGCGACTAGAAACGCCCGCTGCTGTTCGAACCGGCTCTTGGCGGCTGTAATGGTTGCCAGACTAAACACCGCACCGGTCGCGAATCCTAGATGCAGGCAATTAAACAGGAAATTGTAGGCCTCCTGCTGCGGCCAATCCAGCTGGATCCTGACCATGGTCACGATGGCGAAGGCCAGCGCACAGGCATTGGCCGCCGGAAATGTCTTGAAGGTGTTAAATGCTCCCTGAAAAACTTTTATAACAGATTGTTTGAAAGTACTCATACTTGCCCCCCTATCAATACTTAGTAATCCTCTTGAACTACCCACCACTTAATCCTCGTAGGATTTGAAGTGGGGGATTCTGAACGTCCCGCTTGTAGCGGAACGGACTTCGTAAGGAGATTGCCATTTAACTTTCGCCCTCGCTGCTGCCAGGGTGGCCTTATCCGCTGAATCTAAGCCTATGCTGCCTGGATTCTTACTGGATGGTCCATGCACCCATTATCCCTCAACCTGCGTATAGGCATTGGGACTACATTATCCTTAAGGTATCTCCTCAGTATGTTAAGGGATCCGTTGATGTCGCTATTGACCAGATGACCCTCGTTGGTTCTAAAGAGACCTCTATTCACTCTTCTAGTTTTGTTATAGTATTCTTTGGTCAATGGTTCCAGGTCGTAGGCACTGACTCCTGACGTGTAGGTTTCCTTCACCTTCACGACCTTGATGCCTAGTAGCTTCGCCTTGTACTCAATCATCTTCACGAGCTCCTGGATAGGGATCTGGACGAAGCTCTTGATAGGGGAACCCTGCTTGATGCCCGCTATGTCGCCGATGACGATTGTGCTGCACCTGTGCTGAAGGGCCAGGCAGACGATTCTTCGACTGACCTTATGGAGGGCATCGTGGATGTAGTCGTTCCTTCTCTTCTGGAGAGCGATCAACTGATGT
>DAOUPV010000081.1 GCA_030625965.1 Clostridia bacterium | reverse complement strand
GTAATGGGTCTGTTCCAAATTGCCATTCAACTCCAAATCGTAGATGTAGGTGAAAATACGGGCGAGATCTCGAATAACGGTTACAGGTACAGTCTCCGGGGCAACAGTATGCTGCTGATCTCCGGCTCCGATAGCCATGGTACCTGCCTCATTTGAGGCTTCTATTATCGAAATTCCACCAATTCCGGCCAGATTGGCGATTACATCAGCATTATTATCTATCATGGAAATTGCGATTTCCTTGGCCTTTGCAGCGTCAAACCAACTTCCTGTAAAAGCGCTGAGCACTTCGATCTCTGGATCGGTAGCTTTAGCACCCATCTCAAATCCATCAACCGATCTTCTGATTGGACGGATGTCCACACTGGCAATGGTTGCCACTGTGCCAGTTTCACTCAGCAAAGCTGCAGCTGCACCCATCATATAGCCCTGTTCATTCTCAGCTATTTCGATGTTGGTAACATTATCACGAACCTCAGTACCGTTGATGCAGACGAACTGAACATCTGGATAGGATTCGGCTACAAGCAGTATGGCATCTTGGAATTGACCACTATGACCGAAAATGATATCGTAGCCGGCTTCCGCATAATTGCGCAAAGCGTCTCCCATATCTGACTGAGCCAGGCTCTCGACGTAAGACACTTCAGTGCCATATTCGTCTACGAGCCGCATGATGCCTTCGTATCCCCCTGCGTTCCAGTCCATATCATTAATGGCACCAGCCAACAACAGTGCTACGGATGGTACATCTGCAGGTTCTTCAGTAGGCTCTTCAGTTGGTTCTTCAGCTGGTTCTTCAGCTGGTTCATTCGTCGTACACGCTGTAAACATTAGGGTCAAGCACAAAAATAAGCATAGAACTACCGTGAATTTCTTCATTAATTTACCTTCTTTCATATATTTCGAATCTAGCTATAGACTTTACAAAATCATTATGATCGATATGGTATGTATCCGATTGGGATACTAATCCTTTGAAATTCTATTGGAATATTGGATAGAACATAAATAACAGCCTCTGCCGCAAATGCCATATTAGAGTATGTCGTGATAAGACCGATTTGATCGGTGATATTCAGTGCTGCAACATTGTTGCAGCACTGAATTTTTTAAATGTTACTCAATAATCAGAGCTTCGCTCAGGTCTTCGGTCATTACGCGTTTACACAGATCTACAGCTTGTACTGCAGTTCTAGCATAGCCGTCTGCACCGATGTCTTTGGTCCACTGAGGAGTGATAGGGCCACCGCCGACAACAACTTTGTAGTTGTCACGGATGCCTTCTTGAATCATTCTCTTCAAGAGCTCTTCCTGGTAGTATGCGGAAGAAGTCATCAAGGAAGAGATACCAATGATATCAGCATCGTTTTTCTTAGCTTCTGCGATGTATTCTTTAACAGTTATGTCGGTACCCAGGTTTACAACCTTGAAGCCAGCAACTGCCAGCTGTGTAGCCACCAAGTTCAGACCGATATCATGCAGGTCACCTTGAGCAGTACCTACTACTATAGTTCCGGCGCTAGATGAATCATCTTTTGCCATGAAGGGCATCAGATAGTCAAGCATAGCTTTCATAGCTTCTCCACCAAGCATCAGCTCAGGTAGAAAGGCTTCCATTTCGTTAAAGGCAGTTCCCAGTCTTTCCAGACCGTCTACACCACCATTGTCAATCAGCTCGTTCGGTTTCACGCCTGCATCGATACCGGATTTTGCCAGCTCAACAGCTTTTTCAGCGTCACCATCATATATCGCTTGTGATAAATCTTTAAACAGTTCAGACATTGTTTATACCTCCTATATACTTAATCCACGGTTGCGCAGATCCTCACGAACCTCATCATCCATACGCTTCCACTCATCGCTCGGCTGCAGAGTATCGATATCATAGCAGTCATAGAAGCTCTTACCTGCAGGCTGGTTGTCTACGGTATCTTCGTACTTGGTCAGACCGTACAGTACCAGTTCATTGGCTTCTTCCAAGCTCAGTTTAGCTGAAGCCTTGAACACATCAGCAGAGAAGTAAGCTTCCAGCGGGGTAATATGGTTTCTCTTTGCTCCACCGGCAGATCTCGGGCCAGTAGTCAGTTCCATACCGGATACACCAGTGGTAACCAGACCAGCCATGTTGGTGTAAAGGATATCTTTGGTGCAAGGACCAGCACTCTGGTTGATGATCTTGTCCAAAATAGTATGGGTGTTTCTGCTGGTAGCCTGTACGGACATACTCATGGCCCACAGAGCGTTACGGCAGCAAGCGCTGTTCTTACGAACATCGTACATGGAACTGTTGGAAATATCAGCTCCAAGCAAAGCGAACTGAAGGATATCAGATGCGATGTTGGCAATTACTGTACCTTCCTGCGGTCCACTGTATCCACCAATCATGGAAGTCACACCAGATCTTAGAATGCCGCCATAACCGGCAACCATCAGAACTTTGTGGAAGTTACTATAATTGGTCTTCAACTCAGCAGGCTGTAATGCGATACCGATTGCGGGATTCTCAGGTCTGTGAATCATCGGGTATCCACTCAGGAATGCAAAGTGAGTTGTTGAAGAAGAAAGACACATCTGGGGCATATCCGGTCTTCCGGCTCTCCAGAGTGCTTCAGCTCTCAATTTGGCTTCTCTTAAGCCAGCAGCGGTCTCGAAGGGGCTATCCGCAAAAGCGGGGATGCCGAATACGGTGTCAATCGAGGGACCCTGCAGGATGTCAATGTTCGGTCTGCCAACCAGTCCTTGAACCAAAGGAATATACAGTTCTTCGTCAATCTGGATCGAGAGCGAAGTACAGTAGAGTGGTTCTACCTTATCTTCTACGCCTCTGGACTTTAGTATTCTGCGGTCTTTACCAACACCCAGAACCAATTCGGAAGGTGCATCCCTCAGTGCTTCCAGGATTTCTTCCTTGCTGAAGATAATCTGCGTCTCGGTATCGGTGCAGTGAAGACCGATGGTTGCAGCCAATTCCAAACCGGCTTCGAAGAAACGGTCAGCCAATTCCATATCTTGGTTGACTGGTGTCTCAGGGTTGTAAGTTTTAGCTAAGTCATATTTCTTAAGCATTTCTCTGACAGTCCCGGGTACAATTTTGTAATCCCAATCCGCCGTGGTACATGCTGGACCATCTTTCACTCTTTCCATCATTTGAACAATCTTTTTAACTGATGCCATTTTTCTACCTCCTTAGAATTCTTACATCAACAATATATCCACTTGCTTGTTGTTCTAATACTATGATTCCATATTCCCGATATCTAATCCCCTGTTATACTCACAGTAAATGGCTTTGCTTTTGTCGATATCCGCAGGAGAAGGAAGGAAAGCATTCTTTATTGGTCTTTTCCTGAAAATATTAGTAACTATAATATACATTCTTGCTGATATTGACAAGATGGCTGAAAAAAGCTATCCCTTTGACCCTTTAATCTTGTAGTATAATGAATAAAGGAAACATGATAAGTTATTCAAATTTACTGAATTTTTCTATGACCAGAAGTGAAGGTGATTTATAAAGATGAGATTAACTGTTGAGAATCTGCTGAAATCCGAACCTTTCAAAGACTCCTTTCTAGCAGCTGGAGAAAAGGGGCTAGACAAAAACGTCCGTGCCATCAATGTCATTGATGCACCGGATGGCTACAAGTACATCAAACCTGGCACTCTGGCTATCACATCCGGCTACAAGTGGTTGGAGGATTCAAAAGAGCAGGAAGCACTAATCAAAAACCTAGCCAAAAGCGGTGCTTCCGCCTTAGGTATCAAAACTAGGTTCTTCGATGGAATACTTCCAGATAATATGAAAAAGATCGCTGATGAGCTATCCTTTCCGGTGCTCTTCCTCAGTGATCTATTAGCCTACTCGGATATAATCGACTTTTTCCTGCACAACATCTATATCGAAAGCAACCATACCTTTGAGCGTCTGGAAGAAGTCCAGAAACAATTTCTGGACCTGATTGAGCACCGCAGTGTGGATTGGATTGCTAAGAAGCTCTTTGACTACTCGGGAAAAGAAGTATACGCCAAATATGGGGACAAGGTTAGCCATTACAACAAACAGACCGATATCGACAAAGTCCTGGCCAACCAAGAAAAATGGCACAAAGAAAAAATAGCCTTTACAGAAATCCATGATAAGTCCCAGGTATACCTCTATTCGCTAGCGTTAGGTGGGGAAATCATCAGTTGGATGGGATATGAAGGTCATAGCAACGACGGTACAGGTAATGTATTCTGGATTATCAACGATAACTCACCATTCAGCAGAAGTGATCTCTACCTGTTCAACTATGCCCTGCAGGCCACCCGTACCGAGATCAAGAAACATGCAGTGGAATACATCGAAACCCAAGAAGAGATCATTAAGCAATTACTCGCAGATGCATGCGCCAATAAAGAAGAATGTTCGTCACTTTTAAAACGCATCGGCAAGGTTATCCCAAACCGAGCTAGCATCCTTCTACTCAATACGAATATCAACAACAAGCACTTTGAGAAAATGATCATGCAGATGATCAAGTGCACCAATGATAAAGACTATTTCAAGCATATGATTTCAGGTAATTACCAAGATAACTTTCTGATTTTGCTCCCGGACATAGCCAATGAAGATTTGGATCCGGAAAAAATGATCACGGCCCTGGGAGAGGTCATCGCACAGACGGAAGAGCTCCGAGCTGGACTCGGAAGTGTGCATGAGCTATCAGATCTACGATACAGTCATACAGAAGCTGAAGAGGCTTTGTTTTGGTCCACCCATCAGTCAACCCTGAAGCTCTATCATTATGATGAGCTGGATATGCTGAAGATTATTGACCACCGGCTGGTCAAAGGCATCAATATCTTCACAGATCCATACCTGGGCCAGATCAAGGAATATGACAATAAGCACGGCACAGTACTTCTTGAGACCCTAAGTATCTATACCAAGAATCTATGGAACTACTCTACGACAGGTGCGGAACTCTTCATCCACCCCAACACGGTAAAATACAGGTTGCAGCAGATTGAGGAGCTAACAGGTTTCGACCTGAACGATAGCGAGCTCCGCCTCAATCTGGAAGTGGCTCTAAAGTTAAACGTCTTTCAGTCTGGTGAATAGTATCCATCAACAGCTTATTCATAAGCAAAATAAATCCCGTTCACAGTGTTAATACTGTGAACGGGATTTGATTTGTTTCACCATAATTCTCTAGTTCTTCTGTACATTACTGACTTTCTAACATTGACCTTGCTTTGTCGGATGAAGCTTAGATAGTACAGTGATGCAATTGAAATGTTCAACTCCTATCTGATATGGTTATATTTCTTCCTCATACTCTATCGTAAGACCCGGAACAAATTTTCTGCCCATGTCATGTCTGGCCTTGCGGTTTTCCTTGGTGTCAAAGACAATCGAGAAATCGTAGCCCTCTGGATATAGAGTACTGGCATGAGCCATCAATTTGATTCGTTTGTGGTTGATGCGCTGCTTGACTCCTTTGATCTGCACCCCGAGCTCTCCTTGGTCATTCGGTTGGACGCAGACAATACCCAGTACTTTTTCCGGATAGACCATGACACTGTCACCAATATCGAAGCGTTCACTTCTGGGTGGCGTGCTGGGTTTAGTGATTTGCTTCTTGATTTTCCTTGCAGGTCTTTTATGTTCTTCCTGGTCGCCCGCCTGGAATACCCTGCTTCGTGCATTACCGATTGCAGGAGTACTGTTATATGCTTCTTGCTCTGCTCTGGCCAACATATTGTTGGGCAGCCCCAGTCTTTGCGCGATATACAATGCGCAGCTTTCGCCGGCCTCACCAATCTGCAATTTGTATAATGGTTCCAAGCTCTCCAGATCAAATTCCATTCTTGCATTGACGAGTCCTTCGGTATTCTTAGTAAAATTTTTCACCTCAGGATAGTGCGTAGTGGCAACGAACAGACAATTTCTTTGTCTCAGTTCTGCCAATATGGCAATCGCTATACCCATGCCTTCTGCAGGATCCGTCCCCGAACCTAACTCATCCAGCAAGACTAGGCTCTCATCGGAAACATTTTTTAGAATGTCTATTATGTTTGTAATGTGCGATGAGAAGGTGGACAGATTTTCAGATATACTCTGTCCATCCCCGATGTCACACAAGACGCTGCCGTTCATCGAGAATACGCTACCTTCCTTTGCCGGAACATGCAGCCCGCTCTGGGCCATAAGAGACAATAGACCGACAGTCTTAAGCGATACAGTCTTCCCACCCGTGTTCGGTCCCGTAATCACTACACCACTAATACCATCACCAATCTCAAAGTCCAATGGTATACAGACTTCTTCATCCAGCAGTGGGTGCCTACCCTGCTTGATGACAATTTTTCGTTCAGTTGTCATCACCACCGGGATAGCCTTCATTTCCTTTGAAAGCTTAGCCTTAGCAAAGATGAAATCCAGCCGTTCCATATAATCCATATTAATTTTCAATTCATGACTATGGCTATCAACCAATACCGTCAATGTATATAGGATCCTTCTGATTTCATTGTCTTCTTCGATTTCCAGTAATGCTAGTTCCTCCTGCAGTTTCCTGACGGCGATAGGTTCGATAAAGCTAGTGGCTCCCGTTTTCGAAATATCCACGACGGAGCCCTCGACCTTGCTCTTGTATTTGGTCTTGACCGGTAAGACGAATCTACCGCTTCGTGTGGCGATATAGCCATCCTCAAGCCATTCCTTCTTGCTTTTCAGTACACTTTCCAGCTTTGATTTAACAGCCGAATTTGTATTCTCGATTTTTCTGCGGATTCCGCGCAAGGTAGTAGATGCCCCACTATCGACCTTGTTGTTTCTGATTGAACGGTTGATTTCATCAAGGAGTGATTCGTGTGAATAAAACACATCTCCATAAGAGGCAATGCATACATCTACGGTTTCCGCTCTTTTCAGGTATCTTTTCATTTGGCTGCAGGCCATAACAAACGAACATACAGACATCAGCTGCTCTGGTAACAGCATAGACCCCTTCGATGCCATCTCAAGAATCGTATCTAATTCCGGCATTGCCGTAAGTGGCGGCGATCCCTGCGCTTCCAGTATATTCGATGCACTGGTCGTCTCCTGCATCCGGTTCTTACAGTCTCTCTCATTTAAGGATGGCTCCAATAGGAGCAATTTCTCTTTTGCTTTTTCAGAGAGCGCATAGTCAGCCAACCTCTCCAGTATAATGTTAAACTCCAATGTTTCTTTTGTTTTCAATTTCTTGTTCCTCCAAATAAAAAACCACAAGAGAAAGGCTACCTTGCAGTCTCAGAATTCCAGGTCCTGAAACAGGCAGAATACTCCTGTGGACAAATGTACGATGGAGTAATAAAAAAGCGTAACAGAATAAGCCTGTTACACCCAATAAATCATAATGAAAAACATCATGATTTTCTCGACATCGTTGATATCCGACAATCCGAAGATTTTATCGTTGGAAGTAATCTGTAAGGCACAAATAGGTGCACTTTAATAAGCGGGTAACCCACGCAAACAAAGTAACCTTTCTCAACTATTTAGTTCAGAATTTCCTTTTCAGACACAATTAACATAAAATCTCCTTAGATTTATTACCAACTCATACTAGCATGGTTCTTTTAGGTTGTAAAGAAAAGAGACACAGATTGATTTGGCCTTCTGGAAAAATTACTTACTTTGCGCTTCGGCAAGAACCATTTGTAGCCCAGACAAGTAATCATATATACTAGAAACAGAGCTAGATAAGGAGGTTTTTATGAACATCTTAGCTATGGTAATAGCTGTCATACTGTTCCTTCTCGGTATTGCAGGGACAGTTCTTCCCGTACTGCCTGGCGTTATCCTTGTATACGCCGGGATGATTGTGTACGGCCTCTTGACTGGATTTGAATCGCTTGGAGTTGATTTTTTCGTCCTTCAAGGAGCGGCGACCGCATTGCTTCTCGGCATAGATTTTGTAGCTGCCTCCGTTGGAGCTAAAAAATTTCAGGCGAGTAAACGTGCTATCATCGGAGCATTCGCGGGTGCTCTGGTAGGAATTTTCACTTTAGGGCCTCTCGGCATTCTGGTGGGTCCATTCGCAGGTGCCGTGATTGTAGAACTGTTTGTCGGCAAAAATGCTCAGCAAGCCCTGCAATCCGGATTTGGTACAGTCGTTGGAAATATTGGCGGGGCTGCCATCAAGATACTCGGTGAAATCGCCATGATCATCTACTTTTTCACCCAGATCTGAATCTTCATAGTAAAAATTGAGAACCGGCTGGTTTGAATTCCAGCCGGTTCATTTCATTCTTGACTTGATTGGTTTTGCTTAAGTGATATTAGTGTCTATGCAATAATATCTGCAGTTTGAAAATATCCATTTTCATCGGGCGAGAATTCCTGTACCGCTACGACAGCATCAATATTCAGCGGTCCATATATATGCGGATATTCATAGTCGAATCCGCCAAGATCTTCCCATTTAATTTCAGCAAGGACCTTTCTTTCCTCAATATGGAGGAGAGCTAAGTTCTTAACACCTCTATAGAACTCGTTCGCCACAAAAATAATCTTATGGATATCGGAGCAATGGATGAACCCCTCTGAAATCAATAAATCAGGTTGGTATGACCCACTCCTTATAGCGCGTGACCACTCTTCTCTATCCACTATGTGAAATAACATCATGTTCCTCCCATCTCAAATTCAATATCAATAATTATAGCATTACTTTTTCCGAGCACAAAAAAACAGCATCATATGCTGTATCCGTTTTGCCATACTAAGTTTTTAATGGTGCCCGAGACCGGAATCGAACCGGTACGAGGTTTGACCCTCGCAGGATTTTAAGTCCTGTGCGTCTGCCAGTTCCGCCACTCGGGCAAGTTTCATCAAATAAGATGTTATTACCAACCGTGTAAACCTAAGTATATCAATGGGTTTAGAGATTTTTAGCAGGATTATAGTCTTGCGCATCTATAGGAAAAATCCTGTGCATATATAGGATTAATCCTACGCAGTTGTATACGTATTGTAATTGAAGTAATTTGACTTATCAATACTTATTTCCATAAAGTCAAAACCTCCTCAACACTTTTTCTATTCTACATTGTTCAGTATAATCTGACAAGTAAAAATCTATATATGACAATAATATTTAGAACTTGAAATCAACTTAAATAATGCGACATCCCTTCCTTATAAT
>DAOUPV010000011.1 GCA_030625965.1 Clostridia bacterium | reverse complement strand
TATTACTTGGATTGAGGCTAAATCAGAAGAGCCACTATCTCCAGAAATGCAAGAAAAACATGATCTATTTATTAACGAAATTAAAAAAATCGATAAACTTAGAAACGAGGGTAAGCTTGTTGGAACTATCAATCGTTCTGTAGAATCATTGTCATATCCTCTCGAATATTCAAATCAGACATATGTAGGACGAAAAGACACGACTGGACGAAAAGAACTCGCACTATTGTGCGAGGCAGTGAAAGCGATGAGCAAAGCTACTGGTTTCAGAGAATACGACCTAACTATTCTTATACTAGCTGGGATAAAACCACCGTTCAGAAGAATCTATATCACGAATTCATATACTGCACATACTCTGCCGACTGGAGGTATGCTATCAAGAAGTTTCTTTACTATTAATATATTTGTTCAAGATTTAACTTTTAAGGAGCTAAAGTTCATTTATAATCAATATAGGAGCAACGCAAACGCAATAAAGAAAAAACAGCCAAGTGAAAAGAATAAGAAATTGCTTGAAATTGTTGCAATGAAAGGATTGCCTTCTTCAGAAAGGGCAGAATATGGGACCAGCCAACCCTATTGGGAAAGTGTTGCAGAAGAATGGACTGGGAATAGGAATGATCATAGTAATGCTCGTACATACTACAAACGTCTTTCTAATAGATTTGCTGCTAATCACAAAAACAAATCTTAAGTGCTGATTGACTAGCAGAAAACATAGCGTGCTGACAATCACATCGTACAACTCAAATACAACTTCATGGATAGCATTGTATGGATTCAGCATGATTGATTAGACATATAATTGGTTATAGAAGTGGATTCGCCCCAATATGTAGTATCGGTGCAATGAATGTTACCACATGACACAGTCATAGTATAACTGGGGGTCAAGAGGCCGCAGGTTCAAATCCTGTCACTCCGACCATATTAAAGCCCGCAACCATTAGGTTGCGGGCTTTTTTGTATGCTATATCAAAATCAATCATATTATATTCGGGAACTTTTTGGCTGGATTTCTATGAAACCCTATATCTTTGCCTACCATGATTACAATAAAAAGTTGAACTAGTGTAGCTGTAATATAGTTTGTTTACCATGACATTCACAAAGCACCTTACTTCTGCTACAAATGCTTCATCCAGTGTTTCGTATCCAGAATTTTTCTGGATAATGAATTGCGGCAGGTTTTTTGGAAGGCAACCGCATGCTGATGGCAGATGATTCAAGGCTGTAAGCACGGCCTCTGATGATTTACCAAGGAGTTTCCGGATGATTTCTTTTCTGGTCTTTCGTTCTCACAATGTTAGCAAGACCGGCTCTCCCCTTAGTCTTCTAACAATGACGGTATCAATTACTGGCCGAATTCACTTCTGTCTCCCAGCTGCTCGGAACGCTCCGCGATGCTTGCCCCCCCAGAACCCTCTTATGCTGACGGTTGGGTGCACTTTAGGAAGAGCATTTAACCTTCAGTGGCAAGTCGATGTTTCGGGTAAACAGCAATCCTTAATCCACATAGTTGTAGAGCGCCTTGGGTACATACCATCTCCGTTTTGTTGAATAGTTCATGAAGCTTGGTCGCTCCTGCTATGGCATTGAGTGAAAGCTAGTTATCCTGAACCTGAAGAACGACATGGTTGATGAACGCACTACTGCCTAGAAGTTTAAGCCTTGGACAGCACCGTTTCCGATTACGCTCATAAGCCTTCTGTCCAGCATCAGGCTAATAAACCATGATGGTCTTCTTGCTCTTGATCTGGAGAACTAGACCATGCTCCAGCTCATTCCTAATGTTATTGGAAGCGCCTCCTAGCTCTTTACCGATTGTATAGGGGGTTAATCCTTAATCGCTGAGAAGCTTGATTTGTCCTCATTCATACGGGCTAAGATGTTTATTCTTATGTAATGATGGTTTATGATGTGTATATTCCATAGTGTGTATCTACCTGTAATTATTTGTTTTGTGGTGAAATAATTATATTACAATTAGGTCCACTATGGATTATTATTTAGTTCAATTTCATTTTACAATGCAGCATTATATTACAGTTAGAGCCACTATGGATTTTTTATTTAGTTCAAGTTCATTTTACAATTCAGCATACGATCTTTTTCACACTCTCACTTTTTGTTCACTCAACAGTTCAATTGGACAATTTCTCAATCGCCTTAATCAACGCGTTAATTTCCTCACGGTTTCCCACAGAGATTCGATAATAATCCGAAAGCCACATACCTGACAAATCTCCTATAAGAATGTCTTTCTTTCTCAGTTCCAAGGCCAGATCAGGAATCGTTGAATTTACAAGCAGGAAATTAGCCTGACTTGGAGCCACATCCATTCCTAGTTCTTCAAGTTTATACCGCATTCGCTCCCTCTCATGGACAATCCTATCAACGGAATTCTTTGCATATGCCTTGTCTTCCAGAGCGATTACAGCTGCAGCACAAGCCGGGCGATTAATTAGCCATTCAAAGGATGAAAATTTATTTTGAAAGAATTTTCCAGCGATCAGATAGCTTACTTTAAGACCAGCAAGCGCAAACGCCTTGTCAAGAGTCCTGATAATCGCCAGATTGGGATAATCCTCTACTAGATCCACGAAGGTCTCACCAGAAAACTCAAAACAGGCTTCATCAATTATGACAAGGCTATTCCCGCTTTCCAAAAGTCCAATCAATTGCGTTCTGTTAATTATGCATTTCCCAGTTGGATTATTAGGATGATCGATTATTACCAATGCTGAAGTACCAAGAACAGAATCCCACTCAACCCTAAAAGAAGGAGGGATTAACTGAAGCCTTTTGATTCGTCTAGCAATATGCTTTGCACGATCAATTGCCTTAAAAAAAGAGGGATTCAATATGATAACATCTCTGCCCATTGCAAAACAACCGACGATTTTTTCAATGAGGAAATCTGTTCCAGGACCTGCTATGATACACTCTTCACTGACCTCGCAATAATCGGCAAGCGCCTTTCTTAACATCGCTATTTCCTCAGCTCCTATATAGCGGTTTAATTGATTGAGGCCTAAGGCTACGGCTGAGTAAACCATCGGCGAAGGAGGGTACGGATTTTCATTCGAACTTAAATCTATCAATATCTAACCTCCATTACAATCTCCTCATTATATCCAATAACAACATTGATCTTTCCGCAAAGGATTTTGTCGACCTCGTAATCACCCGTATCGATGCGAAGGCATTCAAGAGCACCGACCTTGTAGAGGGTACTGACGACGATAATATTTTCCTTCCCAACAAGACGAAGCACTTCAGCGGAAATTTGCTTGCTGCCTCTTCCGAATATGAAACCATTTCCGCCGATAGGGGTTACGATAATCTTAGCACGTCCATATTTTTCAATCAGCGCTAGAATTTCCTTTTCACCAATATCAATGCCAACCAGTTTCCCATCAAAAAGAGCATCGACCCCAAGAAGGGTCTTCGCAACACCAAACAACTCCGCGATCGCCTTAATGGTAGTCCCCGGTCCGAGGATGTAAACCACGTTGCTTTCTATGTTTTTCACAATATATTCAGCAACCTCATGCTTCTTTTCCTCAGTTTCTGCCTTCACATTGGAAGCAGCTTTCTTGGACTGTAAAAGATGCTCGATATCGGGAACTTTGACGTATCCATAAAGCTTTGAAACCAGCCGATTATCCCTGAAAGCCTCCTCATCAATATCTAGTACTTCCTTTTCCGTAAACCTGTCCCCATAAGTATTGATCATTTCGGCCGCAGCGTGCGCGGATAGCGCGAAGACCGAGCTGAACATCTTTACTCCCGAAGGAATCGCTATAACAGGTGTGTCCATTCCTACTACGTCGAGAATATCTCGCGCAGTGCCATCTCCACCCACAAAAATCAGAAGATCAATTCCTCTTGCTATCATTTGCCTCGCGATTTCTTTTGTGTCCTCAGCCGTAGTCTCGTTACCAATTCTTCCTATAGCTACGTAGTCAAAGGAATATTCCTTTAAATAATCCTCGCCCATGATTCCTTTCGCAGCCAAGAAGCGAAGATCTTTTCTTGTAATAAGAGAAAGCACATCTTTGATTCGCGCGGCTGTCACTGGCTGCGCACCAAGATCCAGCGCTCGCCTATACATCTCTCCGTCTGTGCCTTTCAATCCTACGACTCCTCCCATGCCTGCAACGGGATTAACGATTAGACCGACTGTAACCATATATCTCACTTCCTACCTATCGAAGAAGTAACAGAGTGATCACTCTGTTACTTAAAGTTTCTTCTACAATATAAGCATCCATTTCATTACGCTCTGACCATTTTTTCTCCGCATTGCGGACACTTCATAGTGCTGCAAGGCTCTGCTCGATTATGTTTAACTTTGTTACCACACTTAGGACATACACAGAATCCTTCAGGTCCCGCGCTCCGCGGTCCGCCCATTCTTCCCCTTCCAGTACCTCTTACTACACCAGCAGGTCCTGTTCCATCTCTTCTTGGCATAAAACTCCCCCCATACGCTTTGATTTATAATCTAATAATACTCTATTTTTAGCATATCAAACTAACTGCTGAATTGTAAAATGAAATTCAACTAAATAAAAAATCCATAGCAGATCCAAATGCAATATAATTATTTCAACAAAAATTACAGGTGGATTCACACTTCAGAAGATCCACATCATACACCAACATCACGTAAGAATGAACACTCTAGTCCGTATGAACAAGGCCAAATCGGCTTCTTATCGGTCAAGGATTAACTCCCTATGCAATCGGTAAGAGGTTGGGATGCGCTTCTAATACCATCAGGAATGATCTGGAACGTGGTATAGTTCCTCAGATTAAGGCAAGGAAGATCATCAGAGCGGCCCGATTTAAGGTTTCTGTAGAATGCAAAGTTATATCGACAGGCAACAAATTAGCAATTGAAAACTTATTGTAAATTGCTGACGATTCATGCGGGAGAGTTTCTCAGCTCATTGAAGGAGTTGGCTCCAGACGAAGAGAAGTAATATGTAGAAGGAGCTTGGGACGTTGAAGAAAATATTTTCAAATTATGAAAGCTAATAATATGAAAACTTCTATTGGAGAGGCGATGTCTTTACCCCTTCTTTTATCTTCACTTAGCAGATAATCCAGAAAAGAGGTGCACTGCCAATGAAAGAAATGAACTATGTGTATGGACCTGTGCCATCCAGACGGCTTGGTGTTTCGTTAGGAATCAGCCCAATCCCGAAGAAAACATGTAACTATTCCTGCATCTATTGTCAACTGGGAAGAACGGATCATATGACAAACACAAGGCAGATGTTTTTCACAGTTGAAGAAATCATGGATGAATTTGATGAAGTCCTAAGGAATAATATTATGTTTGATGTCGTAACGATAGTGGGTGAAGGTGAACCTACATTGTACCTAGGACTTGGTCAACTTATTACTGAGATTCAGAAAAAAACGGACAAGCCTGTTGCTGTAATCACAAACGGAGCGCTTTTTTACGATCCAGATTTGAAAGCAGAACTATACCATGCGGATATCGTCTTGCCTACTTTGGACGCATATGATGAAGAGTCTTTCAAGAAAATTAATCGGTCTCATGGCACCCTACATTTTGATCAGGTAAACGATGGATTAAAAACTTTTTCAGAAGAATATCAGGGGCAACTATGGATTGAAATCATGCTAATTGCGGATGTGAATGACGATGATGAATCACTTGGGAAATTAGCCAAGATATTGAGAACGCTCAAATATGATCGGGTATATATCAATACACCTGTTAGGCCACCGGCAGAATCCTATGTAAAGGCAATCAACCATGAGAAAATCGATCACGCAATTGATATACTTGGAGGCATCTCAATAGATTTGCTAAGTTCAGAGGGATTCCACAGCGAAATCGAAGATGACTACGAGGCTATCATGAGTATCATCAAGAGGCATCCTATGAACCAGTTTGAGATCGAAGGGTTTTTAAAGTCCAGGGGAAGCGGAGACATTGATTCAATTTTCATAGAATTAAACAAAGACAACAGAGTAGTTCCGATAGAATACAAGGGTTTTGTGACATACAGGCTGAAATGAATAGAAGATAGGTAATAATTCCTTAGAAAGGAAGTGACATGTGTGGAAGTGAGTGAGAGAACCGTGCTGTTGGCTGTTGCCATGAATCTTATCCTATTTGGAATTAAATATGCAGCCGCATCCGTTTCCGGCAGCATTGCGTTAAAAGCTGAAGCATTTCACACTTTTGCGGATTTTATCGCATCGTTAACTGTTTTTGCAGGATTGAAGATTGCTAAACGTAAAACCAAGTCATTCCCCTATGGCCTTTATAAAGTCGAAAATCTAATGTCTGTTGTGATTTCTTTGATTATTCTTTATTCCAGCTACAAAATTGTGTGGGAGGCCATAAATATAACTTCAATCGGAATAAAACATTCAGGGATTGCTGTAATCAGCCTTCTAGCTGCAGTTTCGATTACCTTCTATTTTTCCAGATATGAGAAGAAGATCGGACAAGAAATCAATTCACCCATGTTACTCGCCGAGGCGGCGCACATTCGTACTGATATGTTTAGCAACGCAATCGTTCTGGTCGCCATTATTTCCAACATGATTAGTTATCAATTCGATAAAATCGCCGCTCTTATTGTGGCTGGGTTCATTGCTAAGACCGGCTTTCAGATATTGAAGGATGGAGCCAGGGTCCTTTTGGATGCTTCCGTAGATTATGAGACACTTGGCAAGATTGAAAAGTTAATTTTAATTACGCCACAGGTTATTGAGATTAAGAATCTGAAAGGGAGAAATTCCGGACGGTTCAAATTTATTGAAGCTAATATCGTATTGAAAACGCACGACTTGGAGAAGGCTTATTTTATAGCAGAAAATATTGAGATCCATATCAAGGATGAAATCAAGAATATTGATCAGGTTATTATTCATTACGAACCGCTTCAGAAGGAAGAAATCATTTATGCTTTACCTTTGATGGCTGATCAAATATCAATCAGCCCACATTTTGGTGAGGCGCCGCTATTCATGTTTGTCACATTTAAAGCGGGAACGAAAGTGGTCAGCAACGTCGATATACTTAGTAATCCGAATACAAAGATAGAAAAAGGCAAGGGGATTCTAGCTGCAGAATTTCTGGTGAAAAATATGGTAGATTATGTGCTTGTTAAAAATGACTTTGAAAGCAAAGGCCCGTATTATGTATTTTTGAACGCTAATATTGAGGTAATCGTAACCAAAGAGGAATGGCCAAAACAGGCATTTGAAAATCTTGGGCTGACATTCAACCCAGTTAAAAATTGATAGTCTATGATTGAAACAAATCTAATTTATTGAGTATAAATACATAAAATATAGACCAAGTAACCTGAACTAGCTTTTGGCATAACTGCCTTAATAGGAATTCATTCCCTCATAGATGGAATCGTTTATTACGTGACCATTAGCGCAGGTGCGCTTAGCAGAACCTGAATTAGTAGTTCATAAGTTTACCGAAGAAAACATTGCTATCTCCGCTTTGTACAAAGGAGGATTAACTGATAAAAAGCGATAGTTTATGCTTTTTTGTTGCCTTATTGACAACTCATCTTAGGGTATTTTTAGCCTATCCATTTGTAAGTAATCTGACTGATTCCATTCTGATCCTTGCTCTTGGCATTGTAGTTGGGGTTTTGATTTATCTTTCAGCAGCACACCTATTGCCTGAGGTAAAAGAGCATGAGAAAAGGGCATGCACATTTATCCTTTTTGTCCTGAATCACCCTAGCCATATTTTTAATGGTTAGTAATTAATAACATCAGTTCATGAAGCAAAGAAAGAAGATGATACGGATTATGATAACAACTCTAAATCAAATTCCTGCTAAGATAACAGCTGTAATACGGAAAATTAATACCGACTATGTTACAAAAGAACGTATAGAAAGTCTAGGCCTAATAAGCGGAGTAGATATTGTCTTTATACGAAAAACTCCTCTTGGCAGTATTCGGATTTATAAGTGTCTGAATACTATTATTGCCTTGCGCAATGACATTGCAGATAAGATTGTTGTGGAGGTGCCTAATGAACAGCAAAGAGGAAATTAATGTTGTACTTGTGGGAAATCCCAATACTGGCAAGACTTCTTTGCTGAATGCGTTAACAGGTTTGAGCCTTCATGTGGGAAATTGGCCAGGAAAAACAGTGGAGAAAAAGGAAGGAAGAATTAAATATAAAAATGCGAATATTACCATTGTAGATTTGCCAGGCACATACAGTATCATTCCATACAGCGAAGAAGAGCAAGTATCACATGATTATCTGATGAAGCAAACCAATGATGTGGTAGTGCAAACTATTGATGCCAATGCAATAGAACGAAATCTTTTAATGACCATGGAATTGCTCGCTCTTGGGAAGAAAATTATCTTGGCCTTCAATTTTAATAAGGAAGCTAAGAGGCGCGGGATCAAGATTGATGTACCCCAAATACGTGAAGTTCTGCAATTGCCAATAGTAATGATTGAAGCCAATAAAGGAGAAAATAAGGAGGAGCTACTTGATGAGATCCTTAAAGTAGCTCAAAGTGAATTTAAGAAACCATACTATCTGCAAGATAAGTTAAAAGAAAATTATGAAATACATCATGAAGAATCAATCAAGTTTATCAAGGAACAATTGAAACCATATTATTCACTTGAAAAAACCAGCCAGAGAACAGAAAAGATGGATGAAATTATATTAAACAAGTATACTGCTCTTCCCATTTTCCTAGTGGTTATTTTTTTCATGTTCCAAATTACCTTTACCTTGTCAGAACCATTAATTTCTGCGGTCCGCAAAACATTTGAGTGGCTGGGTAAGGTTGTTAGCTTGCTGGAACTGCCGAGCTTGCTAAGTTCTTTTTTATCTGAAGGATTAATCGGCGGTGTAGGATCTGTGCTTACTTTTACACCTCTAATTTTCATACTCTTCTTAATGATAGCTATCCTAGAAGATAGCGGATATCTGGGAAGAACAGTCGTTCTTGTTGATCCTATTTTTGAAAAACTAGGGATTACAGGACGCTCCTTTATTCCAATGATTTTAGGATTTGGTTGTAATGTGCCCGCGATTATGGCAACAAGAACGATAAAAGATCGGCGAGAACGCATGATTGCTATTATGACAAATTCCTTCATATCTTGCGGAGCTCGTCTTCCGATTTATCTATTATTTACCGGAATATTTTTCCCGAAACATGCCGTCTATGTTGTAATGCTTCTATATACAAGTGGTATTTTAATTGCATTTGTTGCAAGCTTGATTTTTAGTAAGCTGTTTAAAGGACAAACAAACTTCTCACTGATTATAGAACTTCCTCCATACCGTAAGCCTTCACTTCGAAATATTTTGAAACATGCATGGTATCACACCGAAGAGTTTTTAAAAAAGGCTGGAACGATTATCTTTGGATCCGTACTGATTATTTGGATATTAGCAACTATGCCATTAGGCACAACTTATGGTTCAGCGGAGAGCTTTCTTGGAAGTCTTGGCCATATGATAAGTCCCATATTTGCACCATTGGGATTCAGTCATTGGAGTTTTTCAGTTGCATTAATTTTTGGATTGGCTTCCAAAGAAACAATTATAGGTATACTGGGGACACTTTACGGGTCAGGCCAAGGTGCTTTAATTTCAGCTATCCCCATGCATATTACTTCACTAGGTGCGTTAAGTTTTATGTATTTCGTATTGCTTTATGTTCCTTGTCTGGCGACTATCGCCGTAATCAGACAAGAAAGCGGAAGCTGGAAGTATGCTGTCCTCCAACTATTGATGACGATTTCCATTGCATGGCTCGTATCGTTTATGGTCTACAATATTGGAGTAATGTTAGGTTTCCAATAAAAAAACGTAACAGTAACTGCTTTAGCCGATGCACCAGCGCCTATCAATACAGGGTTGGCTTCAAATCCTCCCAGTGCGTAAGCTAAAACTCTGAAACCAACGTGGCCCGTATCTCCCATAACAAGCAGAAAAAAAGACCACATGAATAGCCAGCCGATGCGTTGATTCCCCTTTGACAGATTCGCCCTCTTCTTATACATGAACCCGGTTAAAGGCCAAACTGTAATAAGGTACAGAACATCAAAACCGATCTCAATCCAAAGTAACGTACTTTCTGACATTATTCTTCCACCCTAACTGATTTGAATTTCGATGGTGTATAATTTTTATATTCCATAGTGTGCACCTATCTGTGATATTTTGTTATTTTGCAGTGAAATAATTGTATTACATTTAGATTACTATGGATTTTATTGAATTCAAATCCATTTTCCAATTCAGCCATTTTTCTAGTTTGAGTTGTATGATTAAAATAGTCGTATTGCTATTTGAAGGAGAGTGCAAAATGAATATTAAACCCAGATTATTCATCTGAATATTCTGGGGTAAGATATCGATACCATTCCAAAGCTTCCAACATTTCGCTCAGCTCCAGTTATATTTCACTGAAAGGAAGTCCGTTCAGGCAGCACATCCCCGTATGTCTTGCTACTGTTTTCTATGGCAATCCCCAGCTCCCAACCTTATTCGAACTCCTACCTTCTTATTATGTATCTACATAGACGAACTTCTACCTTGTATATTTACAGACGCAAAAAAGAAGACAATGGACACTATGGTTTTCTTGCATAGCGTCCTTTGTCTTCAATCTAACTCATTTGAAAATTAACATGTTTCTATTCATACTGGTTATCTAAGTTTAGCAACATTATAGCTTTTTTCTTGCAATAAGTAGTCCAGCTGCGGAAATAAGTAATGACAATCCCATCAGTCCTTCACTGGTTGCGCCTGTATTCGGCAAAGCCAATGGTTCTTTAGCCTCTTCCACCAATTCTTCTTCAACAACTGGGGAAGGATCAAGTTCTTCTTCAGCTTCATACGCTAAAATACTCAGTGGAATTTCTTCTACTGGAACCTCATCTACAACTACTTCTTCCTCACGTGGCCGTCTGTCGCGTCTGGGTCTAACCACTCTATGATCTTCGTCTTCACCTTCTGGGTCTTCGTCTTCACCTTCTGGGTCTTCGTCTTCACCTTCAGGATCGTCGTCTTCACCTTCAGGATCGTCGTCTCCACCTTCTGGATCTTCGTCTCCACCTTCTGGATCTTCGTCTCCACCTTCAGGATCTTCGTCTCCACCTTCTGGATCTTCGTCTCCACCTTCTGGATCCTGATCCTCATTAACCGCATCAACTTTGAAATTGTCAGATTTCATAGTCCTCGTTTCGTTGCCACCGTTATTGGTTTCATAGATGATGGCATCAACGTTGTATACTCCACTTGTGGAGTCTGAAAACTGAGTAATATCCCAAAGTTTAAACGTCCTCTGCACTACGGTTACTACTTGCGTTCCCGTACCCAATTCTTCACCGCCTGGTTGTGAAACAATAATGCTCCATGTGCCCTCCGGTAAATTAGAGCCAAACTGGATATAAACCTCCTGCTTGCTTTCGTAATGATTCGAGTTTACTGCTTCACCTGTAGAAGTAGTTGTTTTAATTGAACTCGAATCATTAGCTGCTATTGCAGGCATATTGAAACCAAGAATCAAAATCAGCGACATAACGATTGAAAAACTTGCTCGTAATCCATTTTTAAAAGTATTCTTTTTCATGATAATGCTCCTTTCTTTAAACTTAAGTTTAAAGAAAGGTCGGTTGCACTACTAGCTCCTTGCATCTCAAGTGCCCAGTTACAAGATACAATTCATAGCTCCCTTTCTCAAAAAAGAAAGGTCGGTTGCACTACTCACTCCACATGACTCAAGTGCCCACATACGAGTCATGCTTCATTATGCCCTTCATCAACTGCTTTAACGATAATTGCTATCGTTTTCCTCCCAAATTATCGCCATTCTCACCCCTTTTCAATTTCTACCATTTAGAGAACCAGTATTGTTGCATCGTTACATGATTGAACACATCATTGATGTCAATAGATCCTGCGACTATACTTACGTTAAACTAAATAAACGGTGTCACCAGTTCTGTCTAAAGTGAATGTGCACTTAAGATCATTCGTACTAGATCATAAATGCCCATCATTTTCGATAAATCTGCAATAAAAAACTTTCCCCTCGGTAACCGGCTGCCGTATACCGTTCGGTACGTAGGCCCAATAGCTTTGCGCCCCCACCTTTCGATGGGTTTGCCCTTATCAGTGAAAAGTCATTTCCGCCAAATCTGCAATAAAAAACTTTCCCTTCGGTAACCGGCTGCCATATACCGTTCGGTACGTAGGCCCAAGCTTTGCGCCCCCACCTTTCAATGGGTTTGCCCTTATCGCTGAAAAGCAATATATCATGTTTTATATATACTATAATAATATAATATTATCCACATTTGTCAAGTTTATAACGCTAATTAATCGTATCAAGCTACTTAGGAATGAAAAATAATGGAAATCTCCCGCTATTTGAGTTTAAATCCTTATAACAGCATACACAGAATGAGCCTGCAGCTCATTCACCAGTTAGCATATATGAGCTCCCAAACCGGTATAAATGTACCACCGAAAGAGCATCCTGAAACAATTCTGCAAAATCTAATACAATAGAACGCATGCATGGATACGTTTCTTCTCCCTCGGTAGCATATTCTTTCCGCTTCCACTCCTGTTGTGGGAACCTTTTCTTTTTGCAGTCGTCCTAGTAACAGTACTGCAGTACAAATACAGTTCAAAACAAGGAGAGAATATGAAAAGAGTAGTAATAATAATGATGATTGCAGCATTAGTCGTAGGCATGGTAGGTTGCACCGGAAGCGATTCGGCGATTGAAGAACCTTCCATCGCGGGAACACTCGATGAAATCATGGCGGAGGTTTACTTGGGTGTGAACCAGGAATACCCAGCAATGATGACCACCATTCTAGACGATAGCAATGTGGCCTATTTCTTGGGTACGGATGATGTATCCTATACTGGAGCGCTGGCCTCCGAACCCATGATGTCCTCATTCGCCCACTCAGTCGTCCTGCTTCGTGTAAATGAAGAAACAGATGTTGACGCACTGATGGAAACCATCAAAACCAACGTGGATCCCAGAAAATGGATCTGTGTCGGTGTGGAAGAGGATCAGGTCATCGTGGACCATGTGGGAGACCTAGTCATCCTGATCATGGACCAGGAAGCGGAAGTCATTCATGAGCATTTCCTAGGCTTGGCTGAGTAACAGGGAGCCATGCTATTTTCCAGTGTCAGCTTCATCTATTACTTCCTGCCACTCGTCCTGCTGGTTTATTTTGCAGTACCGCGTTCCCTTAAGAACGTGGTACTGCTGATTTTCAGCCTTCTGTTCTACTTTTTGGGCGAGCCGGTCTATACGGCGATCTTGGTCTTTTCGACAGTAGTCGATTATAGCCACAGCCTAATCATTGAAAAATTCCGTGGCGGGATATATGCGAAAATCGCTTTGGTTTCATCCATCATCATCAACGTATCCATACTCGGCTTTTTCAAATATTATGACTTCCTGGCTGAGAATCTCAATTTGTTGCTTGGAACCAGCATTGGGACTCTCAGTCTGGCCTTACCTTTGGGAATAAGCTTCTTCACCTTTCAGACTATGAGTTACACCATCGACGTCTACCGTGGGGAAGCCAAAGCCCAACAAAACATCTTGGGCCTAGGCATGTATATCAGCTTGTTCCCTCAACTGGTCGCCGGCCCTATTGTGCGTTACAAGACCATTGCCGAGGAAATTGACAACCGAGTCCATTCATTCGAGAACTTCGCTTATGGGGTGAAACGCTTCATCATCGGACTCTCTAAAAAGGTCCTGCTGGCAAACACCATCGGGGAACTGAGTACCATCGTAAGCCAAGTCCCAGATAAGTCAGTACTCCTGCTATGGATGGGGGCAATCGCCTTCTCCTTACAGATCTACTTTGATTTCTCCGGCTACAGCGACATGGCCATCGGGTTGGGCCGAATCTTTGGATTCCATTTTTTGGAGAATTTCAACTATCCCTATATTGCCAAGTCCATCAGTGAATTCTGGCGCCGGTGGCATATTTCACTGGGATCCTGGTTTAGGGACTACGTATATATCCCGCTCGGCGGTAGTAAATGCAACACAGTGAAAACGGCCCGTAATCTCATCTTAGTGTGGTTTCTGACCGGACTATGGCATGGTGCCAGTTGGAATTTCGTCATCTGGGGACTCTTCTTCGGTCTTATGATCGCTATGGAGAAAGCTTTTCTTGGCCGACTGCTAGACAAAGCGCCGAATCCACTGAAACATGCTTATGTTCTTCTAACCATAGTCTTCAGTTTTGTGATATTCAGCCATGACAGTATCGCAAACGGCCTCAATGTCCTCCAGGGCATGATGGGACTTTTGGATATTCCATTGGTGAGCTGGGAAGCCATCTACTATCTGAAGAGCTATGGCGTCATGTTTGTGGTATCCGTGGTCGGTTCAACGCCGTTGATGAAGCAGGTTTTCCACCGGCTGCAATCACAACTGGAATATAAAAAAATAATACCAGCATTAGAAACTGTCGCAATTTTCACGCTTTTGCTACTCGTGACAGGTTATCTGGTTGATGCTTCTTTCAACCCATTCCTGTATTTTAGGTTTTGATTATGAAAAATAAAGTTATCAGCATCTTATTCATATCCATCCTCATAGCTGTTGCGCTATTGAACCTCATCAGCCCGGCTGTCGCCGTTTCTTTGGCTGAAAGAAGGTCTCTGAAGCAGTTCGAGGATCTAGACTGGACCAATCTGGAATCCGGCGAGTTTGTCGAGGCTTTCGAGGAAACAGTTCTAGATCAGTTCGTTGGAAGAGAGTTCTTTAGAAAATTGAAGTCAGTCGTAGAATACAACATGATGCATAAGACGGACAACAACGGCTATCTGATTCAGGGAGATCATATATTCAAATTGGAGTATCTCCTGAACGAAGACAACGTAAAATATCTGAATGAGTATATTTCAGATATTTATCTCGAGCATCTTCAGGATAGCAATGTCTATCTATCCATTATTCCCGACAAGAACTATTTTCTGGGTGACAGTATATTGAAGTTGGACTACCAACTGCTGGAAAAGCTCCTGCTGCAGGATATGGACTTTCTGAATTACATAGATATCAAGCCTTCTCTATCGCTGGAAGACTACTATTCCACCGATCCCCACTGGAAGCAGGAGAAATTGGTTTCCGTTGTTGAAGCTCTATCTCAGGCGATGGATTTTGAAGCTAGCAGCGGATCCTATAAGGTGAAAGATTACTCATCATTTTTCGGTGCCTACTACGGCCAGGTTGCCACCAATATGAACCCAGATAGCCTGAAATATCTTTACAATGAGTACATAGCCAATGCATTGGTCTTCAACTATGAAGATACTGATCAAAGGGAGGTTTACGCTGAGAGCAAACTGAACGGTTTTGATGCGTATGAGGTTTTCCTTTCAGGGGCCACCCCCCTGATCATAATAGAGAATGCTTTGGATACTACTGACAGAGAACTGATTATCTTCGGAGACTCATTCAGTAGCAGCCTGGCTCCCCTCTTGATTGAATCCTACGACTCGATAACCATCGTCGACTTACGCTACATGCCGAAGGATTTGCTGGATAAATATGTGGATTTCAAGGGAAAGGATGTGCTTTTCCTCTACAGCACCCTGCTCATCAATAATGCTTCCGTACTGAAATAAGATCTAAAAAATAAGGGACTAGGCATAATATTATGCCTGGTCCCTATTTGGTATTCATAGCCCCCTGTTTCAATCACAGGGACCCAAACGGAAATATGTGTGCCGCTACTTATTTCAGTGTTATGATGCTCTTAATCCAGATCATACATAGAAAGAGATACCGGCAGTACAACGTGCTCAGTTTTTCGATTTGGATTGTCCATCCTTTTTATTAGCAATTCGCTGGCTATCCTACCCATCTCCTCAATCGGCTTAACGATACAAGTAATAGGCGGTTGAATCAAATCACAATAGTCGGTATAATCGCCACAGACAATATCCACATCGCCGGGAATCTTTACTCCCGCCTCACGCAACACACTTACCAAAGCCACCGTCATCACATCACTAAAGGAAAAAATAACATCAGGCATGGCACCTTCTAGGAATCGTTTCGCACTTTCAATCGATATGGGTACAGAAGCGTTGTCTCCCTCAACTATGGCCTTCGGATCGATACTGACTCCCACTTCCTCTGCAGTATTCTTAATATATTTCAGTGTTCTTCTCGCGAACCCAAATTTCATGCTGGGGGAAAATACGCCCATGGATTGATATGATTTCCCCTTGATATAATCCACCATAAGACGGATCCCATTCAAATCATCCGTATAGACACTGTCGATATTCATCCCTTTCTTTGGCATTTCAATAACTACGATTGGAATGGAAATATGCTGCTTTATATAATCTACAGTTTTCTCACTTACAGATGCAGATCCCGCAATGATTAGTCCATCCAAAAATAGCTGATCCGATTTTTCTGCTAAGAAATCTACTATCCAACTCTGGGTTTGCATACTTTTCCCTGTACACATCAGATTCAGCATATATCCATGTCTCTGTAAATAGTCCCGACAGCTGTTGGCTAGTTTGATGAAGTAGGTATTGTTTAGTGTCGGTACGATAATGCCAATGTTCTTGGTCCTGGGATTCATGATGTTTTTTGCAAAAGGATTCGACCTATATTCATTTTCCTTCATTACACGTTCAATCTTTTCCCTGGTTTTGTCATTTACCAGTTCAGGATGATTCATCGCTCTAGATACCGTTGTGACGGATACGCCTGCAAGAGCAGCTATCTTTTTGATGTTCATAGTCTCACCTTTCAAATCATGATACGTTATTATATCAGTTATTGATCGGATATTGAAAGACCTTACAACCTCATATGCTAGATAATATATTTGGTTACAATTGATTTCGTATTTTTCAAAATCAATTTCCCTTGCGATATCAGTTGAACAGTATATGATTATTCATTAGCTTCTTTATGATTTTGAACCAGAATCCATATTCCTTTATGCACCCATTCATTAGCTTTTGAGCTTCAAGAGGATCATTTCCGGAGTTATTGGATATTTATTAATCTCCTTCCCACCCAAAGCGTCAGAAATAGCATGCGCTACAGTATGAGCGACAGGAACTGTCGCAGCTTCTCCTATGCTTTTTGCCCCAAATGGACCGGCCTTCTCATAAACATTCAAAAATACTACTCTCAAATTTTCTGGCATATCTGTTGCTATAGGTATTTTATACTTTTTAAGATTTCCATTAAGCACTCTACCTGATCTTTTATCTACAAGTAGTTCTTCCATTAAAGCTAGTCCTATTCCATTTTGAATACCGCCTTCGACTTGCCCTTCTAGCAGCATAGGATTAATAGGATTCCCTGCATCACAGCATGCTACATAGTCTATTATTTTCACTTCTCCTGTTTCTGTATCAAGCCTAACTCTAGCAAAATGAGCCCCATAAGAACCTGCATTTTTCTTTGAAGAAAAATAATCGCTAACCATAATTTTTTCTTTTTTTGTAAAGAATACCCATGATATTAGATCTACTCGGCTTATCTCCTTTTTATTATTCTTATCGATAAATCTATCTTCTAACATTATTACATCTTCATATTCACATTCCAGATATTCTTTGGCATACTCAAGCAGTTTATCCTTAATCTGATTTGCTACTTTTATAGCGCAATTCCCACCTACCCAAGTATTTCTACTTGCATATGCGCCTAAGTCATATGGTGTCTCTTTTGTATCGGGCGTTTCTACAGATATTTTTTGAGGAGGTACTAACAATATTTCACCTATAATCTGTCTCAATATTGTATATGAACCCCCACCATGATCACAAATTCCAGTAGAAAGACACAGGCTTCCATCTTCATAAACACTTAGCGTCATCCCTGTGATATCAGGCTCGTTAGGGGCTATTCCATTATCATGAACACCTAAGCCAATACCGTTTCCATAAATATATTTACCTTCTGTCTTAGGAAGCAATTTTTTCCCTTCCCAATCAAATACTTCTTTTCCTTTTTCTATGCATCTATCTATAGTGCAATCATCAACAGCATCCTTTGGATCTAAATAATTATAATCATTAGACTTCGCAGTATATTTTTTACGAAATTCCAAAGGTTCTTTCCCACATTTTATTGCCACATTTTCTACTGCAGAATCTAAAGCAGCGAAGATTTGGGGAGAACCAAATCCTCTCATCGCACCTTGCAAAGGTGTGTTGGTCAAGACAGGTATAGCTGTGAATTTTAAATTCTCGAAATTATATAGCTTATATATTTTTGCCACCTGCGCAAATGGTATAGAGGCAGTATTACTCGCATGTGGTCCTGCGTTCAGAAAATGTCTAATATCGACTCCTGTGATTTCGCCTTCCTTCAAAGCTGTTCTTATATATGTTTTAGTAGAATGTCTTGTCCAGGTAGATACCATACACTCTTCTCTAGTTAATCGAATTTTTACAGGCCGGCCTGCCATTCTGGAAAGCTCAGCACAAATCGGCTCCAAAATTATACCTACTTTAACGCCAAACCCACCCCCAAGAGGTGTTCTTATCGCTCTAACTTTGGAGTATGGTAATTCAAATATTTTGCATAGATTTATTTGGACACCAAAAACCCCTTGCTGTGGAGCCCAGACAGTCAACTCATTACCAGGATCCCACTTTGCCACACACACGTGCGGCTCAAGAGTTAAATGATGAACCATAGGAGTATTCAAATTATACTCAATAATATCATCTGCCTCTCTAAAAGCATTTTCTACATCTCCAGCTTCTCTAGAAGTTACCGGCAATCTATTACCTTCTGGCTGTATCTTTATATCAGAATAATATGCTTCTTCCGGATCATAGACCCCGGGATACTCCTCATATTCCACCCTTATTTTTTTAATAGCTTCTTTGGCTGCTTCTTCGGTTTCTGCTGCTACTGCCGCTACTCTATCTCCATATTGTCTTACTACGTTATCGAAAATTTTCTCCGTCATTCCAAAATCATCTTTTATAGAACGTACTAAACTGTTATATCTTATAGGACTAGTGTTTTCCCAAGTAGCAATAGCCTTTACACCAGGCACCTTAGAGGCCTCTTCCGTATCTATGCTCAAAATTTTCCCGTGAGCAATAGTGCTTCTCAAAATCTTCCCGTAAAGGAGATCCTGAAAACTCATATCATCTAAATAATCAAGTTGTCCGCAAGCCTTTAACAAACCGTCTGCTAAAATTTCTCTTTTACCTACATATTCAGGCTCTATAGTATCTTCCTTCCTTTCAGAAACAACAATGTCTATTTTCTCTTTTTCTTTAAAAGTAATGGGATTTGGTCTTTTGATTTTTTCTTTTTCTAAACTATAATTTTCCATATTATCTAACTCTCTTTGCTGCATTTTTTTACACTGTCAATGATTTTTACATATCCTGTACAGCGGCATAGATTATTTTTAAATGATTCTCTAATCTCTTCTTCAGTAGGATTTGAGTTTTTATCCAACAAAGCTTTAGCAGTAATAATCATACCTGGGGTGCAAAATCCACATTGTATAGCACCACCTTCTACAAAAGCCTCCTGTATAGGGTGAGGATTAGAAACATTGCCTATCCCTTCAATAGTAACAATCTCTTTTCCATCGCATCTCCAAGCAGGCAAAGTACAAGAATTTACTGCTTCACCGTCTAACAAAATCTTACAAGCACCACAATCTCCAGTACCGCAACCAAACTTTGTTCCGGTTAATCCCAATCTGTTTCTTAAAACATTCAAAACGATATCTTTTTTTGTTACATCAAATTCATAAGAATGACCATTAATTTTTATATTCACTAGCACTATATTCTACTCCTTTTCAATAGTTTCTATTTGTTCAACTGATTCTATAGCTACTTTCAGCGCTTATTCTGTTATTCATCATTATCCTTTTATTATACTCAGCAATATATACTAGGTACCTTCTAATGCTTAACATTGTTTTTTAGGGGAGGTAGCACAACTATCACAAACTATTGATAGTTGTGCCATTAGTCAGTCAACAAGATTCCTTGATAGACAAAGAAACTGGAAGTATTAGGTTTTCTATTGGTTTATTAGGTGCAGCAATTCTTCTCAATAAGAGTTTAGCAGCAGTTTTGCCAATATCTTTTACTGGCCATACTATACTAGTTATTGATGGATTGCTCACATCGCAATAAGATGAATATTCACCACAGAAAACAGCCATATCTTCAGGAACCCTCACTCCTTCTTCTTTCGCCCTTTCTATTAGGCCTAAGGCCGTAGTATCATTGAATGCGTACACTGCTTGGGGTGGTTTTTTCTCAAAGAATTTTCCAGCTGCTTCCAATGAGTAATCTAAGGAACCAGAATTACCTTCAATAATATTATCTTCACGAATGGTTACTCCGGCTTCAGCTGCAATTTCTTTTAAGTAACTGATTCGTCTAGTAGTGAAATCAAGTTTTTTTACAGCTGTAAAAACTCCTAAATCGGAATAGCCTTTACTCTTAATATAATTTACAGCTAATTGTATACCACTTAACTCATCAGCATAAACAGTATCTATTTTTTTACTGGAAGTAGCATGTTCTATCACTACTACTGGTACTTTGACTATCCTTTGTATTGTCTTAACTGCTTCTTTTTCTATAGAAGCTGAGCCCGCTATTATTAGTCCATCCATAAACATATGATGTGCCTTTTCTGTTAGAAACTTCAAAATAGATGCTTGACGATTTAAGCTTTGTGATGAACACATCAAATTAAGCATATACCCTTGCTCGTTCAGAAACTCTCTACCACTATCAGCTAAACCAATTAAAAAATTATTTGTTAATGCTGGAGTCATCATAACAATATTCATAGTCTTTTTGCTAATAATATTTCTAGCAAAAGGATTAGAATAATAGTTATACTTTTCCATTACTTCACGTACTTTTTTTAGTGTTTCTTGATTTACTAATTCTGGAGTATTCATTACTCTTGATATAGTTGCCGGAGATACTCCGGCTAATTCTGCTATCTCTTTAATGTTCATATTAGCCTTCTTTTTAATTGATTTAGCTATTCTTTTTTAGTAATTATGTTAGCCTCTTTTTAATGACTTAAGCCAATCATTTCTAATGCTATATCTCTAGTGTATTCTCCTGATTCAAATTTCGCATAATCTGCTAGTATATTACTCTTAGCTTCTTCTGGTGTACCGTCAGCCCAAACACCTAAGAACTGAGTTCCCTCAGCGATGCCAAAAACACCAGCTTCAGATTTCCAACTATTGTTAGTAATTTGCATAGCATACAATTCAATTACAGCAGACACAGATTGAACTCCAGATGTGATAACATGATCAGGAGCAAGGACATTCATATCTCCAGACCAACCGAAAGCCCACACATCATTTTCTTCAGCTGCCTGTATAACGCCGGCGTTACATGCATCACCAATTGCAATTAGAAAATCGCAACCATTAGCAATTTGAGCTAGTGCAGCTTCTTTACCTGCAGCAATATCAACCCAAGATCCCGTGTATGCCACTGTAACATTAACTTCTGGATTAAAGTATTTTGAAGCGGCAGTAAGCGCTTCAACCTCGCCTATAACTGTTGGTATTTCCATTGCTCCAACAAAACCAATTTTATTGGTTTCAGTAACTTCTGCAGCTAATCTACCTGCTAAGAATCCTAAAACACCATTTTCAAATACACCTGATGAAAGGTTCGGTTTGGTTCCGCCTATCATTCCTCCTGTGTTTAGGAAGTATATATCAGGATATTCCTCAGCAACTTCTTGCAAAGCATCTCCATACTCGTAACCATGCCCGATAATAAGATCGAAATCTTTTTTTGCATAATTTCTTAGCATGGTTACATGATCATCTTGCTTGATATTCTCAGTATAAGAGATTTCAAAACCATGCTTATCTTCAAGCAAAAGAAGTCCATTGTAAGCAGCAGTATTCCAGCCACCATCATTAATTGGTCCAGAAGTTAGCAAAGCGGCTTTTAGAGCAACTGGTTCTTCAACTACAGGCTCTTCTGCGGGCTCTTCAGCACCACCACAGCCAACTAAATTAAAAACAAGTAGCAACACGATAAAATAAATAGTAATTTTTTTCATTTTTCCTCCTCTGAAATTACTTTCATTTGCATCCCCCACATATTTGGAGGTTTAGAGAGTTGTTGCAACGCTTTTATTGAAACTAGTTTCTGTATCTAATTATTCGCCACAATTTTATTAACTCCTTCTTTTTTTTAATTTTTCTTCATCCTAAAGATTATCTAATGAGCTTAACCAATACATAAATCAATGCTAGTAGAATGAACTGCTAGGAAAAATTCTTATTCAAAGGTCTTTATCTGCACCAGATGATTTGGTGAAAGAGGACATAATTATAAATTAACCATGTTGGGAAGAACGCAATCACGGGGTTTTTTGATATCATTCTTCCCACTACTGTGTCAAGCTCACGGGGAGGTGAGACCGACACTACCTCTTGTTGATTCGTTCCAATATCTCTTCCTTATGAATAGGTATCTTTTCGAAAACCTCCCCTCCCAACGCATTTGATATGGCGTTCACGATGGCCGAGGCCACCGGGACCGTCGCAGCCTCTCCGATACTTTTCGCACCGAAGGGGCCGTAATCCTCATATTTTTCTATCAGCTTCAGCTCGATTGCTTTAGGCATCTCATCCGCTGTGAATACATGGTATCGTTTCAAGTTTGCATTTGTAGGCACACCCTGCTCATCAAGGAGAATCTCCTCTGATAGGGCATATCCCAAGCCCATTTGAATGCCACCTTCCAGCTGTCCTTCGACCAGTTTAGGATTGATTGCCTTGCCCACGTCTGCTGCTGCCAGATAGCGCACAACTTCCACCTTCCCGCTGGCCTTTTCTATGCGTACCAAGGCGAAGTGCGCCCCGTAGGAGCCAGCATTCTGCTGGGAAGAAAAGTACTCACTCACTATTAAGCGTTCCTTCTTTTCATAGAGTACTTTGTTCAGTAGCTTACGGATTGATACAGTTTCCGAGTCTATACTGTTGGTGAAGCTACCATGAGTAATTTCTATTTGGTCAGGTGTCGTATCAAAATACCAAGCTGCATGCTGCAACAGCTTATCCTTCATTTTATTCGCAACTTTAACAGCACAATTACCGCCTACCCATGTGTTTCTGCTTCCATAGGCACCCAAGTCATATGGTGTATTTTCTGTATCTGGCTTTTTTATTCTAATGCTTTCCGGTTTGACTTTAAGAATTTCCCCGACGATTTGGGCTAGTAGCATGTACGATCCCCCACCGTGATCACAAATGCCGGTGGATAGAACATAGCTGCCATCTTCATGCAAATACAGGGTCATGCCCGTCAAATCAGGTGCGTGGGGAGCAACACCATTCCCATGCAGGCCTACGCCGACGCCTTTGCCGTAAAGATATCCCCCTTCTACAGGGAGTTCATCTTGCCAACTGAAGGCTTCTGCACCTTCAAGGAGACAGTCGATTGAGCGACAATTCCCCATGACATCCTCAGGAGAGAGAGGGTTTTCATCATATGGCTTGAATAAATATTGTTCCCTTATCTGAACTGGATCCTCATTAAGCTCCCTGGCGATTTTATCAATAAGTAGTTCAATTGCTGTAAACAGCTGCGGTGAACCAAATCCCCTCATCGCCCCCTGCAGCGGTGTATTCGTCAACACTGGCATCCCGTGAAAGCGCATGGCATCAAACTTATATAGCTTGAACAGTTTCCCCGCCTGCGCGACAGGAATGAAATGCGTGCCGCCGCAGTGCGGTCCTGAATTCAGATACTCGCTGATGTCCAGTCCGGTAATACGACCATCCTTTATTGCCGCCCGTAAGTAGAGCCTTGCGGAGTGCCTTGTCCAAGAACCAATCATGGATTCTTTACGGTCGAATCTAATCTTTACCGGTCTCTTTGTCAGTCTCGATAACTCAGCGCAGATGGGTTCTGCGATGATACCCACCTTCACACCGAAAGCGCCTCCCATCAAGGTGCGGATCACCCGGATATCTGCATACGGTTTTTGGAAAATCTTAGAGAGTACGATCTGGGCACCGAAGACGCCTTGATGTGGACACCATACAGTCAGCTTGTCCTCGTTGTCCCAGTGGGCGACGCATACATGGGTCTCCATGCTCAGGTGATGTATCATTGGTGTATCCAACTTGCTCTCAATAATGTTATCGGCTTGTGAGAAAACCTGTTCCAGATCACCTGTCTCTTTCAGAGTTTCCGGCAAGCGGTTTCCTTCCGGATACAATTTTATCCTGTTGGAGTAGGCATCCTCTAAATCCAATATTGGCTCCAGCTGTTCATAATCTACAGTAATGGCTTTTAAGGCCTCATCCGCCTGCCTCACAGTATCGGCCGCAACCGCGGCAATCGGTTGCCCATATTGGCGGATCGTAGCACTGAATATCTGTTCCGTGGCGGGCCAGTCATCATCGATAGAGCGTACTAGTCCGTTGAATACTACTTGGCTTGTATTCTTGTAGGTCACAACAGCATGAACACCTGGCATTTTCTCCGCCTCTGAGGTATCAATGGATTTAATCTTTCCATGCGCGATGTTGCTGCGGAGTATTCTGCCATGCAACAAATTATGGAATTCCATGTCATCCAGGTAGACCGCTTCACCAGTCGCTTTTTGCCATCCTAAATCAATTTTATGACTTCTACCTACATAGTCCAGTTTCTCACCAGAAGGGCTAACTTCAAGATCTTGAAGCAACTGCTCTTGATAGCAGGTAGCACTTGTAGAGCTACTGGCATTAGGAGTATTTTCACATTTGTTCAGCATCAAATACCTCCTTACTCGCCGCTAGTTCTATCGCGTCGACAATTTTTTCATATCCTGTACAGCGGCATATGTTGTTTTTCAATGCTTCACGTATCTCTTCCCTGGTCGGTTTCGAATTTCTATCTAACAGCGCCTTAGCACTAACAACCATCCCAGGTGTACAGAAACCACACTGAACCGCATGGGTTTCAACGAATGCTTCTTGGATGGGATGTGGGTTCTCCGTGTTACCGATGCCTTCAATGGTTGTAATTATTTTCCCCTCGCATCGTATCGCTGGAGTAACGCAGGCATTCTTGGCTTCACCATCTATGATTACCTTGCAAGCACCACAATCTCCGGTTCCACAACCATATTTCGCCCCTTTCAATCCGAGTTCTTCTCGCAAGACAAAAAGCAGAGTATCTTTCTTATGGACGTTTGCCTGGACAGACTTACCATTGATATTTAGCGTAACTAACTTCTTATCCATTTTGCTCCTTTCAATTACTTAATGACGGTCCTTAACAGGATTGGCAATTTACACAAACCTACTCAGCAATACAGTGTGCAATTAACACACCATAATAAATACCATCCTCCAATTCTCCCAGCCCATATGCAACTAGTTTCATATGGGGCCAAAAAATAAATCTATAACTTCATTATACTCCTGCGTTTTGATTGTGCAACTAGTTTCACCTTGTGAGGCGAAAAAGGGTGCCTGATTGCTCAAATCCCCCATAAAATTGGGCAGCTACCGTGTAAAGTTCAAGCTTTCACCCGTTTTCAGTTTCGCCAAATTCAAACAGAATCTGGCTAAAGTGCCCCGTAATTATCGGTATACCATTCAAAACGTTTCATCAATTCCTCTTCCAGGTCAGTATAGGGCCCGTCAATCACGATGTCCTTGCCCCCACTGGCCAACACTTCCTTGAAATCGATACCAAGCATCTTGTAGTTCTCACTCTCGATCTTATCCCTGTTATCTTTGTCCTCAATATTGCCTGCATAGACAATCCGTCCCACATTTCCCGGTTTTAGAGATTTTTGCAAATGCTCCTCTTTCATATATTCACTCCTCAACTTTCTATAATCATATAAGCATTGTTTCTTACGTTCTCCTATCTACATCTGAATTGTAGCACTCTTTTAAGAGGTCCAATAAGCCATGGGACCACATGTTGGCATAGACCACAATCTTAAAAAAGCATTAAGAATCCTTGTGATTACACGGGTTCTGGCAGATTGGTAGAATTGCATAGTTTTAAAAAGTTACGATAATCAAAATTATTCTTCCCTGTGATACCATTAATCCAAGAATATAAGTGGGAGGTTGGGCAATGAACAGAGATCAATTCGATGTGGTATGGGGTATCTTCGTAAAATCCTTCTCGGAAGATGAACGGCGTATCAAAGAGAAGCAGTATGCACTGCTCTCGAATCCCCTATATAACCTGGACACCTATGAGGAAAATGACAGGACTGTAGCCTACATCGCTTACTGGGATTTCGGTGATTTCCTCTATGTGGAGCACCTGGCCACCGAACCGGAAATGCGCGGTCGGGGCATCGGCGGAAAGATGCTGAAAGACCTGATAAAGCAGAAGAACAGACTGACTGTACTGGAATCGGAAAAGCCTGACGAGGAGATTGCGAAGAGACGGATCGGCTTCTATGATCGACTGGGATTCAAGGTGAACAGTTATGAGTACTTCCAGCCCTCCTACGGCAAGGGCAAAGAGGAACTGTCCCTGCTCTTCCTGTCCAACCCACGCCTGCTAGCACCCGACGAATTCGAGAAAATCCGTCGTACCCTCTATAAGAACGTCTACAACAAACAGCTCTGATTGGTAATCCTTAACCGCAATCTATATAATAGAGGTAACGGAGGTGATTGTATGAGCTACCCTTGGCTAGATGAATATTTTTTATCCAAACCAGGCACTACCAAGGACTACCAGCCCGATTGGGAAGCGACACGCTACTTCATCGGCGATAAGATGTTCGGCCTGCTTGGAGATTACACGGGTACCGAGCTGATCACAGTGAAGTGTGAGCCCTTGTTCGGGGAATATCTCAGGGAGACCTACCCGGACATCACACCCGGCTACCACATGAACAAGGTCCACTGGAACTCGGTCCGAATGAACGGGAAGGTGCCGGACGATGTCCTTAGAGATATGGTCGACATGTCCTACACCCTAGTACTGGAATCCTTGACCAAGAAGAAACAGAAGGAAATCATGGATCGATATAACATCGTTAAAGAAGAGTAAGTGCTGAAGAATAATCTTGAATATAAGCAAAAAAATGGAGTGTCCAGTTCATGGACACTCCATTTTTTGTACCTTTATTTCATTCACAACGTCCAGCTTTGACCCCAAGCCTTGTGTTCCCTATTTGATCAGGTGAAGCTTCCTGCTACCACCGGAAAGAGTCTCAAAACCGTCCTTAGTGATGACGAAGTTCTCTTCCAGGTCAAAGACGCCGATATCGGTCACGATACCCGGCTCCAGGTTTATGATCATACCCTCCTGCAGGATAGTATCGTCATAGATGGTCACAGAGGGCGGCTCGGTACTCATAAGTCCCATACCATGACCCATACGTCCGCAGTCGAAAGTGGCTTCGTATCCGGCCCGTTCCAACTCGCGTCCGCAAGCTCTGGCTACATCAGCAACCGGCAGTCCAGGTTTCATAACCTCAGCAGCCCTCATGGTCACTTCGTGGATGGTATTCTGCAAATCGTCCCGTTCCTTAGTGATGGATCCCACTTCGCCGGATCGACAGAAGTCGGACCAGTATCCCTTGTATCTGGCACCAAGATCGAGCCACAGGTAATCGCCCTTTACGAGTCTGCGATTGGTATTGGTTTTGCTTATACGACCATAGTTGCCTTCACCTGATGTAATGATCACGAACCCGGGATACTCGGCACCACCTTCAAGCATGTACTGTTGCACCAGTTGTGCGATCTCGAATTCGGACATACCTTCATGTATAGCATCGAATACCTTGTCGTGGGCATAACTGGTAGCTTGGCAGGCCTTCCGCAAGCAGTCTATCTCCTTGGTGGACTTAATCAGTCTCTGACTCCAGATTAGATCAGCGGCATCTACAAATTCCGCCTTGTCCGCTAGAGCCTTCAGGGCCTCATAGGTGTTCACTTGGAATCCCAGACGCTGTTCGAATCCCAGTTCGAATCCGATTTGTCCCTGGTCCATGTTCAGGTCTTCCATAACCTGCTTCAGTTCTTCCGGTGTCGGTCCTAGCAAGCTGTTAAAACCACGTACGTCACATCCTTTGGCAATCTCTTCTGCCTCCGGTACCAAGAATGTCTGTACCAGCAAACGCGGCGTTCCTTTTATAGGTATGAACAGAAAGCTCGGTCTGGTAAAAGTGGTCCATGGTGCATGGGAGCAGAAATCTGAGTAATAATTCAGATTGCTCTCGGCGCTGACAACCAGGCCTGCATAACCCTTCGCTTCCATATTCTTCTGACATCCACGTATGCGTGTTACAATTTCATCCTTTGTAAATTCAATTCTGTCCATCATACCATCCTCTCATGCACTGTCTATTCTTCGGAATCGTCCGATACCTTCTTGAGTCTCAGAATCAGACCTGCGAATCCACCCCAGAAGATCGACAAAACGATAATCATCATTACTATTGAACTAGTAGTCATTATAATACCTCCTTCATATTATCCGCTTTCCGGATAACGCTTGCCTAGGCACTGTATTCGTTGTCAGGTACTTCTGGGAATTCCTCACCCTCGAAGTAGCTATCTTTGATCGAATCAGCCATTCTATCATTGAAGACAAGTGCGATGATGATCATCAATGCGCCTTGCACAACGAAGGTTCCCAGACTGAAGACTGCGAAAGGATTCCACCACTGCGGATCCCAGCTGATTGACTGGTAAGACCACCAAACGAACATGACGAGAACAACAGCCGGAGCAATCGTCTTGATGGCGACTTCCCACCATCTGCCGATGGTATAACCGGTATATTTGTTGTTGAGGTACTTGTTTCTGATTTTCGCTGCACCAAACTTGTAGATAGCGAAGCAGGAGAACAATGAACCCACCAACATCATCTGACCTGCTACCCAGTCCTGGTTGGACAGGAAGTTCACGTTCCAGGCGGAAGGCAGTCCCAGCACCAACATGATCAGGAAAGCACGAATAACTGCTTTCTTTTTGCCATATCCTGATTCGGCCATAGGTAATGATACGATCATGAAATGCACTATATTGGATGAGAGTGCTGCAAACAGCAAGCTCAGGAAAAATACGATAGAGATCAGATAACCACCAGGCATCACTTCGAACAACTGGGTCATAGAGATGAAGGTCAGACCGTTATTACCGGACTTGGTGATTTCCACTGCTGCAGCCACGCTGGGTGATAAAGCGAAAATCGCCGGAATAACTGCCATAGCTGCAATCAGGGATACGGAAGCATTACCGAAAACCTGAGTGGTGGTAGTTAAGTTAACGTCAGATTTGGCTTTGGAGAATACGGCCAAGGTGATAACCAGGCCCCATCCGGGTCCGGCAGACCATACTGCCTGTGTCAGACCTTCAAGCCAGACTTTGTAGTTAAGGAGTTCTGAAAATTCAAATGAAAACAGATAATTGAGTCCAGCGCTAGATCCTGGCAAGGTCAAGGAACGGATCGCTGCTATGATGATACAACCTAGCAAAACTGGTAAGAAAATTTTGTTGGCTTTTTCGATTCCTTTAACACCTTTGTAGGCGATAAATGCGGAAACGGCCAAGATGGCTACGAAAAGTACTACGGTGATTGGATTCCCCTTGGAAACGGAATCAAACAAGGCGACTTTGTCTGCGCCATAGTATCCTTTGGTTACGGACAATCCCAGATAATAGGTTACCCAGGCGATAACTGCCGAATAGTAGGCTGCTACCAACGCCATGACGATGACGACGACCGTGCCCATCCAGGTGTATTTTCTTCCGATGAAATCCCTGAAGGCTCCGGGAGCGCCGTGTCTGGTCGCACGACCCATTACGTGTTCGCCCAACATGATGGACAGACAAACCAGCATGGTCATGATGGCCCAGGCTACGATAAAGGCTCCACCGCCGTTGGCTGCCGCCACCCTGGGAAATCGCCATATATTACCGGTACCCACAGCACCGGCAATCAACGATATTACCAGAGTGAGCTGTGATGAATACCCTAATTTCTTACCACTTTTTTCATTGACTGACATAGTATCCTCCTTAGATAAAATAGAAGTATAGGAACAACTCTATTTGAATCCCCTCCGTGTCTGACAGCTATCATTTCACCTCCATTTCAACTGCCATAATTTCAGGGATTATAGATTCTTCGGTAACGCTGTATAGAATAAGAAACTTTGAATCAGTTCGTCCAACGGACAATGCTCATCCACCTTATGTGCCTGCAGCGGGTCGCCCGGTCCAAATCCGATGGTCGGTATACCTCGTTTGCCGGCTGATGTGACCCCATTGGTGCAGAAGTCCCATTTCATTTTAACCGGGTCCCTGCCCAGCACACCTCTATAAGCCAATACTCCCGCTTCTACCAGCTTATGATCTTCGTCGATCTCCCAGGCTGGGTAGAAGGAGTAGGCATCGATTTTCTTTCCTGTCCAACTCTCACCATGTACAGTAAGGATTTCCCAGGTGGCGCTAGTACCTTGGATCAGTTTTTCAACTTCCTGGGCCAAAAACGCTTCATCCTCACCTACAATTGTACGCCGGTCAAGGTAAATGTTGCAATTTGAGGGAACTGCGTTGAGAGAAACCGCTGTACTCTCGATTCTGCTCAAAGCCACAGATCCCTTATCACCCTCAATGGTTGAGAACTTTTCCTGCAATTCCTCCACCCTCTTGATGATGCTAGCCATCTCGTAAACAGCGTTTTTTCCTTTTCCCGGTGTGCTGCCATGGGCAGACACCCCATGGGTGCTGATTTTCACCATTGCCCGTCCCCGATGTCCCAATGCCAACTGCAATGAGCTCGGTTCACAGACAACCACATAGTCGGCAGATATATCTCCATCCAGCAGATAGTCCAGTGCTTCCCCATCGTAATCCTCTTCCATCATGGAGATGGAGACTACTATGGTCTTACCTTTGTCATAACCCAGTTTCTTTATGGCGTATCCGGCATATACAGTAGCGGCAACAGCGCTCTTCATATCTACAGCACCTCTACCATAAAGTTTTCCGGCTTTAATCTCTCCGCCGAACGGATCAACCGTCCAGCCGGCATCCGGATCGGCTTGTACCGTATCCAGATGAGAGTCATACAAGACCGTGATCGGGCCATTGCCCATCACGCCAACGACGTTTCCCAAATCATCGATCCAGGACTGGTCGTAACCTAGTTCCTGCATAACCCCGTGCACAAAACGGGCAGCTTCTTCTTCTTCGCAGGTAATACTCTTGATCCGAATTAGGTCTTGGGCGAAGGAAATCATTTCTGCTTTAATTTCTTTTAAAATCTCTTCTGTTTTCATTTACATGAACCCCCCGTCTCCTGGTAACACCTTATAATATCATCTTTACTAATCGGTATTATTTTTTAATCATGATTACTATTTCTCCTAAACTTCTCAAACTCCTTCTTTTTGGTCTGATATTTTCAAAAAAAAATCCGCCCAAAGGCGGATTGTATGATTTATTTTCTATTGTTCCCTGATTTCCTTGGTCGTCACTTCAAAATAGGCCTTAAATCGCTCAATGTACTCCTGGCTCAACTCATCGGTCTCTTCTTTGGCCAGATTGGATAACATGGCCTTGTAGAGCAGGATGTTCATCTCGCTAACCTTCTTAAGAACCACAGGATCAACATCTCCAAAATCAGTCATCAAAAATGCCAGGTCTCGGCTGTATTGATTCTGCGCCTTACACATATTCTGGAATGGCTTAGGCAGCTTGTCAAATCGATCCGGATGCTCCTCGAAATATTCATCATAAACTTCCGAGATATCCATCTCCGGATACTTGAAGAACAGATAGTAGTACTCCTTGGGTAGATGGAAAGACTTCTCTACATAGACAAACCAGTTGGTCCGGTAGAGTTCATAAGGGGTTTCGTCACCCTTAATGGTCCTTAAAATCTCTTCCACATACGTACCCATATGGTCATAAAGTGTTATGGCAATCAAGTGATTGATATTCTTGAAATAATTATATAATGTTGCACTGTTGTACCCAGCACGCTGAGCCACCTTGCGTATGGTTACCGCATCGATGCCTTCTTCAGCTACTATTTCCTTGGCGGCATCGATAAAATAGCCACGCACCCGCCTTACTCGCAATTCCTTATTCGTCACGTTGTCCTCCCGGAGCACTGTCTCTGTTGTCATACTATCACACCGCCCCAGTCACTCGTCAAGCGGTCTTTGCTAAAATTCTACTTCAAATTCAAGACCCTGACAATAGTATATTGGGCAAAGAACCGTTATAATGTAAATATGAAAGGGGGAGCGCTATGAAACATGCCATTTCTTTAATTATCATCATGACGGATGATCTTGCACCCATGGTTCACTTCTATCACAATCTCCTAGGTTTTGAGATTCTGGAGGATACAGGAGAATTCGTCCGTTTCGATTGTGAAGGCACTCAATTTGCAGTCTGCCTGCGATCTGTTTTCGCGATGCACCACGAATCCTACAGCCTACCGGCAACAGGCCGTGCATTCAAGCTATCTTTCCCTTGTGGTGATCCCTTAGAGGTAGACAGCACTTACCGGAAACTGTTGGCCCAGGGAGTTCGAGGCATCCAGGAGCCTCTGATCATGCCTTGGAAACAGCGGTCCGCCCTGATTGCCGACCCGGATGGCAACATCCATGAAATCGTAGCCAACGTTTAGTATCGAAACTACGAAAGGCCCTAGCTTCCCAAAGAAGCCAGGGCCTTTTTTGATTGTATGTCAAACTGTTTTATTTCAACCGTTCTACAGCCACTACCACCGCACAATTGGGATCGGGACAGGCCGAGCATGCTCTTCCTTCCTCGTCCTCCCAGGATAGTTCCCCACCGAAGGCCATGATGTTCATCGGCGGCAACGCTGTCATGATCATCTCCGGACACCAACCTTCAGCACCTTCTACCCGAAGTCCCAGTCCGTTCTTCCTACGCATACAGAAACTGTCTCCCACCTGCATGCCAGCACCGCAGGGGGCCTTGATAGATACTACTGTCGCTTTAACATCGAATTCCTTTTCCATTTTTCGTCCTCCTTATTCCGATCTGAGCAATGTTCTGATCTGATGCAGAAGCATATTCACCGCCACCTGATTATGCCCGCCCTCGGGGATAATGATGTCAGCATGCTTCTTGGAGGGCTCCACGAAATCCTCATGCATCACTTTAACCGTATTTAGATACTGTTCGATAACCGAGTCCATGTTCCTTCCACGAGTTTTCACATCGCGTAGTATTCTTCGAATTATCCGTACATCTGCATCCGTATCTATAAATACCTTGATATCCAGCAAGTCCCTCAGCGGTTTGTTCTCGAAAATCAATATGCCTTCCACCAGAACAACCCGTCTCGGTTCCACATGCACGGTGTCATTGGTTCTGGTATGCTGTATAAAATCATAGACCGGTCGTTCGATGGGCACCCGCTGTTTCAACAACATGATATCTTCAATCATCTTTTTGGTCTCGAAGGAATTGGGATGATCGTAGTTCAGTTTCTTCCTCTCGTCCAAAGTCAGATCATCATGTGGCAGATAGTAATAGTCGTGGCAGAGTGTGATGACCTCATCACCCAGTTCTTCAGTCAGTCGCTTGACCAGTGTCGTCTTGCCGGATCCGGTTCCTCCAGCGATGCCTATACAAATAGGATTCATTTGCTCCTCCTGAAAATTAATCGATCTTAAAACGCAAAACGGTCTTCAGCTTGTCCTCTGAAACCTTCCGGGAATCGCTTAGATAAATCTCACGGTGCTGCATGCTGTGACGGACCAGGAACTGCTCTTGGCAGAATTCCTGCATCTTAGCAAACGATTCCGGTTCGCTGTCGAAGCTTCCCTTATGTAGTATCTGTACGCAGCGTCCTTCTTCCTCCCGCCAGATCTCCAACCTGTTCAGCTCCGCCAAATCCTTCTTCTTAGCCGCTCGCTCACGAATCAACGTGAACAGTTCCTCGGTGAAGAAATCCGGTTGCCTAATCATGAGCCGGTAGATCAAATCGTCTTTGTCGACTGCACCCTTCTTTTTTTCGGGATGTGCCAGATTCCAGACCCCCTCCAGAGGATAGACCGTGTATTCGTAATAACCCTCAGGCGGATCCGGCATCTTATGGGACATGCGCAACCCGTAGGAAAAAGCATACAGCGCCTCCACATTGCGTCCGAATTCCTCCCCGTTGGGATTTCCTGCACCACTTATGGATACGAATATGAATGATGGGACCTGTACGATTTGCGGTTTCCCCTTCGGCAAATAGAATTCCTTCTCTTCTTTTCTCCATTCCCTTTTCATATTAACAATCCTTTCGATAGCATATCACTCTTCCGCACATACAAGTCTGGAAAGTGCCTGCGGTCCAGATAGGTGTTGAATACTGACAAAATGATAACTGCGATTCCAACCAGCACCACCATTCCGAAAACATGTTGATAGGAAAATCGCATCAACCTCCAACCGGCAAACAGTCTACCGGCGGTGGCGCCAATCATATAAGCAACCTCTCTGAGGCCGCTATACCGGCCCCGGTATGCGGCAGGTATCCTTCGACTGATAAAAGGTGCTGAACCCAACATATTGACGATTTCTCCACAAGTGAATACCAGCATCATCAGGAACAGTAACCCTAGTGATGTGGGCAGGAGCAAAATAGCGTAGCTGAAAGCCAAAAAGCAACCCCCATAACGATCTTTTTGCATCCGTCAGTTTGGCCAGCATCCAGGTAAAGATCGGCGTGAAGGTGATGACTACTGCACCGTTGAAACTGGCCAACAATCCGAAATACTTGGCTCCCTGTGCTTGATAGATATTGGCTACGAACAGTGGCAGCGTAAAAGACCATTGCTCATAGATGAAGGCAACCAATAGGAATACCATAAGCTGCACCAAAAGTGGCTTTCGTCTTCCCAGAATCCCCCAGATGTTCTTATCATCCTGGCGATTTTCCTCGTATACATTTATTTCTTCCTGTTTCATTTCGGCTACGTCCACGGATTCTACAAACAGCACAATCAGCAATGTGGACATGAGCGTGGTCAACCCGTCGATGATGAAGGCAATATGCAGATAGTTCTCAAAGAGTAAGCCACCGACAGCTGCACCCACCATAACCCAGGTTGTGGCCAAGATAATTGAGGGAATAGGCTTTTTCCCGTTCCGCCGGTTTGCTCAGTTCCATCAGCAAAGCGTCATAGGCCGGCGCCTCCATGGTAGCAAAGATACCTGCGACTACGAAGAGGAACATCATTCCATTTCCCGGTTCAATCTGGGAACAGATGAAAAAGCAGCTGGCACTGATCACATCGAAAACCGCAATAATCTTCTTCTTGGCGATATCCGCTGTAGTATACCCGATTTTACGGCTGAGAATCAGTATGAGCAACGGCCAGATGAAGGCGCCCATACTGGTTATGGTCTTTCCGAGAAAAACAATGTATACGGACCTGCTCAGACCCCGGTATTGCCTTATGATATCCATTACTATCCCTTTCAGGCTTCCTCTGGCTGAATAAAATTCACACTGTTGCTACTTAATATTATCCGCTTCTTACCTAAGAAGTACAAGCCACTCTTGCCATATACCCGATGCCTCCTCACCCGCTTTATCTTCCTATTACTACATATGACAGGCATAACCCGCCTCCACCCTGCTTATTTCCCCGTTTGCCCTTGAATTTTAGTCCGTTTCAGTGCATGATAGGAGGGTTGAAATAACGAGTATGAAAGGGTACACCATGAATAAGAAGAAAATAATCAATTTAGCAGTCATCGCCCACGTCGATGCCGGCAAATCGACACTGGTTGATGGATTGCTGGCTCAAAGTGGCGTATTCAGAGAAAACGAACTAGTACAAGAGCAAGTAATGGATAGCAACGACCTAGAACGGGAGCGTGGCATCACCATTTATTCCAAGAATTGCTCTATTGAACATAATGATCTGAAGATCAATATCGTAGACACCCCGGGACACGCAGATTTTTCATCCGAAGTGGAACGGATCATGAAGACCGTGGACACGGCCATCCTGTTGGTAGACTCCAGCGAAGGTCCCATGCCCCAGACCAGATTCGTGCTGCAAAAGGCTCTGGCTCAGGGATTGCGTCCCATCCTCTTCATCAACAAGATCGACAAGAGAGACCAACGGGCGGAAGAAGTCGTAGACATGACTTTCGACCTGTTCATCGAACTGGGTGCCACTGAAGAGCAGCTGGACTTCCCTATCGTCTACGGCGTAGCCAGAGAAGGAATCGCCAAACTGGATATGGAAGATGAAAGCGAGAACTTGGATCCTCTGTTCGACTTGATTCAGAAGCATGTCCCCGCCTATCCCGACAGAGACAACGAACCCTTGCAGATGCAAATCTCGTCGCTCGGCTATGACGAGTACATCGGCAGACTGGGTGTCGGCCGAATCACTAGGGGCCGTATCAGCAAAAATCAGAGCATCGCTCTGACCAAGAGAGATGGCGAAGTGAAAAACGGCAAAATCGCCAAGGCATTCATCTACAAGGGCATGAAACGAGTGGAAGTGAATGAAGCCTTGAGCGGAGATATAGTAGTAGTGTCCGGACTAGGCGATATCTCCATCGGAGAGACCATCTGTGATAAAGAACTCGTGGAAGCGCTTCCCATGATAGATATCGAGGAGCCGACGCTATCCATGAACTTCTTTATCAATAATTCACCCTTTGCCGGAAAATCCGGTAAATACGTAACCACCAGACACCTTCAAGCCCGTCTGGACAAGGAATTGGAAGTAAACGTAGGACTACGGGTCAGCCCGCTGGAAGATACCGACGGTTTTAAGGTATCCGGCCGTGGAGAACTGCACCTATCCATCCTGCTTGAGAACATGCGACGCGAATCCTATGAGGTTGCCGTCTCCAAACCGCAGGTTCTGTTCCGTAAAATCGAAGGTGTGCTGCACGAGCCGGTCGAACGGGTCATCGTAAACTTACCCGACCAATACAGCGGCACAGTCATCAACAAGTTGAATATTCGTAAGGGCAGCATGGCCTCCATGCACTCTGAAGAGGGTTACACTATGCTGGAGTATCTGGTCCCTACACGAGGCTTGCTGGGTTACCGCAGTGAATTCATCAACGAAACACGTGGTGAAGGCACCATGGTGCGCTCATTCGATAGCTACCAGCCTCACTTGGGAAGCATCCCCAAGAGAGCCAACGGAGTACTTGTCTCACTGAATACAGGGACTACCATGGCTTACTCACTTTTCAACCTTAGTGATAGAGCCCAAATGATGGTCGGACCGGCAACCAATGTCTATGAAGGCATGTTAATCGGTATCAATTCCCGACCCGAGGATATGGTCGTCAATCCTTGTAAGAACAAGAAAATGACTAACGTAAGGTCATCCGGTAATGATGACGCCCTTAAGCTATTGACACCCAAGATCTTCACACTAGAGGAGGCTTTGGAATTCATCGCTGATGATGAATTGGTGGAAATCACCCCTGATGCCATCCGGCTCAGGAAAAGGATTCTTAATGAGCAGGATCGGGCGAAATACAATAAAAGCACATCTGGCAAATAGAAAAAGGGAGCGCAAGCTCCCTTTTATTATGCAACAAACTATATGGACCTATCACTAGATGAACAAACATCCTGGCTCTACACGCCTACCGCTTCAAAGGTTTCCGGCAATGTGCTGCCACCATCAATGACTATCTGGGTGCCAACCAGATAAGATGCCTCATCGGACGCCAAAAAGGCCACAAGGTCTCCGATCTCATCAACTGTTCCCAGTCTTCTTATGGGTACTGCTGCAGCGATGCCGTCTATTACCGCATTCGGATTGTCAGGATTCGATTCTACAGCAATCTGCCTGGCCATCGGTGTAAGGATATACCCTGGACAGATGGCATTGACGTTGATATTAAACTTTGCTCCCTCATAGGCCAGCGCTTTGGTGAATCCCCAAATGGCCGCCTTGGTCGTAGCATAAGCGGTTTCCCCTTCATCGACGACCATCGTTCCCGTTACCGAGGACATGTTCACGATCTTGCCGTACTTTTTGTCCATCATGTGTGGATAAACGGCCTTGGCACAGTTCCACACACCTTTAATGTTGACGTCGAAGTGGAAGTCCCGGTCCTTATCGGTCATCTCCATGAAGGATTTAACCCGAACCACACCAGCATTGTTGAACAAAATATCTATTGAACCTTCCTTAGCTACGATATCATCGACTGCTTTTTTCGCTCCTTCGAAATCCCGCACGTCAAAAACGACACTTTCTGCATTGAATCCCTCATCCCTCAGGCTTTGCGCCGCTTCATGTACTTTATCAGAGATATCTGCCAAATATACTTTCGCTCCATTTTTGGCCAATCCACGTGCCCCACCGAAACCGTTTCCCATTGCTGCCCCGGTAACAATTGCGATTTTCTGATCCAGTTTACCCATATTACCCTCCTATAACCAGTGCAATAATTTAGCTACATCTATTGTATTATACCCGATGTAAAATATACCTTTGAGAATTTTTTCGAAATTATGGTATTTCTTGTTCTCTATACGATACAAATGGCTCCCAAATTATTTTGAGATTCGTAATACCGAAATCCGCACCTTCTAGCTGGATTATGACAATATCCCAAGGTGGTAACTCAGCAAATCTATCGCCTTCAGAAAAACAACGATTGCCCGATGTTCGCTGGCAATCGTTGTTTTCATTTATTCTTATTTGCTTTACTCGTTATATTATCAGAGTACATACCCACACGAAATCAAATGTTTATCTAATCCATCACCGTCCACAGACGGATTCCGGTGATATGCAGGTTGTCGGGGATCGACTCGTAATCGGTCAGCTCGATCTGCTGGTCAAAATCAAAACTCAGTATCCATGTCGTTCTGCCACCCGGTGTACTTTTACCCTCTTCATAATATAGATAGGAGCCATAGATTTCTTTTTCGTTGTGGTGGTCATATGCCAGATCAAAGGACTGGTCGCACAACTTCAGAACCGGTTTAGCCAAATCCCCCACCTGAGCATCTAGGGCCACAAGTGCAAATTGGGGGGATATTATGGTCACCCCATCCGCTACGTTTACGTCTGAAAAGGGATAACGGTTGTGAGCATACTCGAGGCTTATACCTTCATAGGTCATAACCGTGTAATAATCGAAATAACTGCCGTCTTCAGAGGTCTCTATCTCGAAATCAGGTCCCAACAGCTCAGTTACCGCTTTCTGGGTCAGAACAGAACTGATCCGGTACTCCGGCTCCTGGAATATTTTCTGCATGCCCGGCCCAGTGAAACTAAGCGCCCGGATGGACTCGCCCTCCAAGGTGCACTTGATATCATAGGCTTCCGTAGCATAGACGATATAACGGTAAATGCTCTCGCTATCTTCGTCCGGACTGTAGGTTCCCGCCCCGAACAGCGCATCCGCTGTGGATACACTCTCTCCTATGGTGAGGCCTTCCACACTGATCTTATGTTCACCATAGGGTTGGATATAGATACGACGCACTTTCATGGATTCGTCCAGCTCCAATCCCAAGTGGAATCCCCTAAAGTATCCCTTGGTCTCGCTGTTATTATAGTAGTACAGGGTTCCTTTGATTTCTGGATCCGGCAGTTCACCCAGTTCCATTACTGACACTAGGTCCTGCCCCAGCACGCCCAAAAGCTCGCTAACATCCTTATCCTCGGCTGTATTTAGACCGATCTGGTCGCAACCTGCCATTAGGCTGATCATCAGAACCATACTTATTATTAAAACAATTCTCTTCTTCATCGTGTTCTCCTTATTGTCTATTCCATATATACTTTAACATCCTGCCAATACTGTTTCAATCTTCTGGACCGATTCTCTTTAATCTAAATGAAAAAAGGGCCCGAAGGCCCTCATATCTCCCATTATCCTCTTATCAGCTACCGCTAATAGGACAGCACCTCACAGGCCATGCCTCTCAGGCTGTCCACCTGGGAGCTTCTTCCCAGCACCATCATGATATCCCCTTCATGCAGCATCGTCTCAGAAGTGGGATTGAAACGCAAACGTTGTTCTCCCTGCTTGCGGATGGCCAGTACGATCAATCCGCTTCTCTCCGGAATCCGGTTCTCCCCCAATGTCTTGCCGGCAAACTCAGACCCGGCGCAGATAGACACCTCTTCCATATCCAATGACACCTCATCAATCTGTGTGATGATGTCCAGGAAGGATTTAATGGTAGGCCGTATGACCATGGCTGCAATCCGTCTGCCACCGATCTCGTTTGGTGAGATGGTATTGTTGGCACCCGCTCGTAACAGTTTCCCATGAGCTCCTTTTTCGATGGCCTTGGCAATGATATATATCCTTGGATTGATCTGTCTGGCTGTCAGTACAGTGAACACATTCTCTGCATCGTTAGACAAGGTACAGACGATGCTCTTGGCCTCCAATATCCTGGCTTTCATCAGGGTATCTTCGTTGGTCGCATCATCTTTGACGACCAGCACACCTTCTTCGATCAATTCGCTGCTTCTCTCTTCATTCTTCTCAATGACTACGAAGTCCATGTCTTTCTGGCGGAACTCATTGATGACAATCTGCCCCACTTCACCGGCACCACAGACAATATAGTGGTCTTTCAGTTCCTCAATCTTCTTCAGCATTTTCTTCCTCCTCCAGGCGACTTGGAATTCTCCTTCAAAAAATGTGGTCACAATGCTGGTAAAGCCGTAAGCCACAACACTCAGGCCAGAGAATATGACCCCGATGGTAAAAAACTTAGCCAAGGTGGTCATTTCCGCTACTTCACCGTAACCCACGGTGGAGACAGTGATGGCCGTCATATAGAGTGCATCTATCAGGCTGATATCCAGGATCAGCGCATATCCACATACACTGACGACCATCACCAGCAGGAACATGCTTATGATTTTTATGATCTTCCGTCTGTTTTCCATGACTTCCTCCAGCTCTTATTGCTTATATGATACCAACAACTGTACATCTTTGCACAAAATATATGCACTGTCAGAGAAAACCCTGCCCCTCGAACTACTCTTTCAGTTCCTTTTCGGGCAGGGCGTTAAGCAGCAATCCGAAAAACAAGAGTACTACACCGATGATGGATATGAATCCCAAACGCTCACCCAGAAGCAGCGTGCCCAAAAGGGCCGCAGTCAGTGGTTCAGATAAAGTCAGCGTAACTGCAGTGGGGGCCGATATATGCATCAAACCGCGGGTGAACAGGGCATACGCCAGCGCCGTGGCCACAAGTCCCAGATGCAGTACACCCAGCGCACCAGCCGGCGAAGCCAACCAGCTCAAGTCACTCATGATTAGAATCGGAGACAGGATCAATCCGGCGATTAGATATAGCAGTCCGTTAGCCGCATCCCGGCTCATGGTCTCAAACACACGTTGGGAAGTGCGCACATAGAGTGCATAGGCAAAGCCAGCCATCAAAGCTGCTGCCGTACCGAGCAGATTCACCGATACCGGGTCCTGTCCGCTGAACAGCATGATGCATCCCAAGATGGAGATGGCAGTTGCGACCATCCATTTCCGACTCAATTTCCCACCTGACAAACGCTCGATGATGCCGGAAAAAACTGGTGCACTGCCGATGGCCATGACCGTACCGAAAGCAACCCCGGTCAGCGAGATACCAGTAAAGAACAGAGGCTGGAAAAAGCCGACACTGGCCGCAGCCACGAGCATGAATTTCCAGTCAACAGTTATTTTTTCCTTGTATGAACCCTTGAGCCAGGCCACGATGAAGAGGGCTATACCGCCGACCAACATCCGAAGCGCTCCTGCCGTTGCAGGCTCCGCCCCGATTGGCAGAAAACTTTGAGCTGTACCGGATGTGCCCCAGAGCACTCCTGCCAACAGTACGAAGATGGTTGCTTTCATTTTTGTATGTTTCATATCGATCCTTTTCTTCAAGTCATATTCTGATGGAAAACCACCGCCTCCATCATATCAGATACCCAACCCTGTTGCTTCAATATTCTGTGATCCTAATGGCTATTCGCCTTTTCCCGCACCTTCGGTCAGCAACCTGAACCAGAGAGCATCGATTCCGGCCAACTCGGTTTTTTTCGCCAGCATTTCCCGTTTTTCCGCCAGAAAGTCCCTCTTGGTCATGGAACTGTTGTCAAAGCAGCGACCGTCCGGTTCGAAAACCAGCATTCTTTCCTCTTCTCCCTGATGCTCAAAGAGGATTTCCCCGCTCTTGTCATAGCCGATCATGCCGCCACCCTGCTTATCGAAGAGCAGGTTGGTTGCGGCCACTGTGACCCGGTTGTCATAGGCCCTGGCTACCAGGTACTTCTTCCACATCGCGATCCGCCGCTCCGCTAGGTTGGGTGATGCCGTCGGGACGAAGATCAGATCTGCGCCCATAAGGGCCAGCATCTGAGCCAACTCGGGAAAACGCGAATCGTAGCATAAAAGGATGCCGAAGCGAAGACCGCTAGCCTCGAACAGACCCGGCTTCATGCCTGCCCGGTAAGCTTTCCCTTCCTTCTCACCAGGATGCATCTTGCGGTAGCTGCGGATTTGCTTATCAATCACGTACTGGGCAATGTAGTAGGTATCGCCCGCTCTCTCTATACCACCGATGAGAACAGTCATACCCGACTGCTCGGCAAGTATTCTAATCTGCTCCAAATAGTGGTCCTGCTCTTTCAATAGTAATCCATCCGGGTTTAAGGTATAGCCGCTTAGCGCCATCTCCGGAAAACAGAGGATCCTGACGCCCTGTTTCTTGGCTTCACGCATCCGCTCCATAACTTTTTGCGTTGTCTTTTCCAGATTCCCCTCTATCGTGCGGAATTGGACCATTCCGATCTTCAT
>DAOUPV010000117.1 GCA_030625965.1 Clostridia bacterium | reverse complement strand
TTAATAAAACATCATGAGAATGATGCCAACCAATGTGATGGCCATGCCGAGCAGCTTCGCTTTGACAAAAGGCCTGGGTTTGACGCCCAACCAACCGTATCGATCGATGAGAAGGGAGCTAGAGGTCTGGCCAAACAGGCCGAGAGCCACAGGCAGGGACACACCGAGATGGGCGAAGCTGTAGTTGGTAAAGATGACTGTCAAGAATCCCAAAGCCCCGGCACTATAAAGATAGAGTGGTAGGCCGGTCTGAAACTGTGGTCCGGTTTTTTTGGTAATCATTATCAAGGCGATAACCGGCAGCCCGATTGCATGGATTACTATGCTGGAGGTATCATTGCCGATTACACCGGCCAGTATACCATTCATCAAGATCATGAAGGCAATCAAAGATCCTGTTAAGGTGGATAATGTATATTTCATAAGTATCTCCGTTTCTATTCCCAATATAGCACGACAGGTTGCTGTAGAACCTGACATATGTCACACTTGAAGTGGAAAGTTATCAGGAGGTGCAAAAATGAGCGGTAGAGACCGGCAAAAGCTGGATCGATTGATTGATACCTATCAGGTTGCTGAGATGTTCTCGGTGGACATGCGTCCCTATATGGGTCTCTTCCATTTTGGTCGCAATGAATATATTTGCAGGCAAGGAGAAGAAATCGGGCAGTTGTATATTTTCCTGTACGGCAAGGCCAAGGTCACTTCCAATCTCAGCAGCGGTAAGTCCCTGCTGTTGGATTTTTATCGGAATACCATGCTTCTAGGAGAACTGGAGCTTCTGATGGAACAGGAGGCTGCCAGTAGCGTGCAGGCCATTGAGGATTGCTATTGCCTAGGAATTCCCATTGACATAGCGAGAGACAAACTGCTATCCGACCCGAAATTCCTCCTAGTGGCAGGACGTTCTTTGGGGCGGAAACTGGAACGTATAGCTAAGAACAGTTCCATCAACCTTCTCTACCCCTTACAGAACCGCCTGGCCAGCTATATGCTGGTGACAGGGAAACGTTCCGATATGGAAGGCGTGGAGAATTTGGTGTTTAAGGCCAACCTGAGTCAGACGGCGGACCTACTAGGCACCAGTTATCGACATCTGCTCCGTACCCTGGAGGATTTCAGAGTCATGGGGTTGCTGGTGAAAGAGGGACGGACCTATATGGCTGAAGATATTACCGCGTTGGAACGGGTAGCCGGTGATTTGTACCTGGGATAGGAAGGATTATCTGATCATAGCAAGAAGTATATAATGCAGGCGTTTGTGTTTGAAAGGAGTGATTGTATGGATACGATCGAAAGGAACCTGGCCTATTTCAAGGAAAAGCACAAGGACATTTATGAGGCTTATGCCGAATTTGGAAAGATCTTGCATGAAAAGGGCGGTCCGCTGGATGTGAAGACCAGGTGGCTTATCAAGATAGCCACGTCGACCAGCTGCCAAAACCCGTATGCATTGAAGACCCACATCAGAAAAGCACTGAAGAGCGGTTGCACTCGGGACGAGGTGGAACATACCATCTTGCTCACCGCACCCACGGCAGGATTTCCTGTAATGATGGAAGGCTTGCTGGTCTTGCAGGAAACATTGGGAGATACCGATGAGGTCGTGATGACAGAATAGAATAGGATGGACATGAATGAAGCCTCTTTGAAAAGGGAGGCTTCATTATTATTTTTGTCAGTTCGCCGGAGAACAGAGCACGGAGGAATTTTTCGAGGAAGGCCTGATCCTTATGGTCTATAAGCACAATTCCAACGAAAATGGCTATGTGGTAACTCCGGAACCGAGTAATGTAGCGCCTGATTTTGCATTAAGGGAAACGAAGAAAAAACTTTTTCTCCAGACGGTCCGAATTTTTGCTTTTTCCCGCCCTGGGTGTATAATAATACTACAATCCAAGGATAACCTAATGCTCTAGTTACAAAGTTTGTTGATAGGTAAAAGGTGAGGGAAGCCCTCACTGGTTAAGTGTTAATGGAACCGAGTAGTTTAGTGGTTTAGCTTCCTGCTTGGACAATCTCAGAAAAGTACGAGGTGCTAAATAAGATTTAGTTGTGAATGCCTACGGAAACACTGACAATTGCCAAGTTGGTTAAAAATGGAAGCCGAGGAAGAGCAAATGAAGTTTCGTTGGATTGGGGAGCAGCCACAGTGGCTGCTCCTTTTTTGTGCCCGCCGTCATGACGGACTTTTCTAATGTGCAGGCATGAATTGTGGTAGATGTTCAAAAAAAACTAAGAGGACTATATAAATTCTTTACATTTTCTATAGATGCAGGTAGAATTAACACATAAGACGTAGGTACGAGTACACAGTAGGAGGAGAAAATGGAAACTAAGAATCGTCATCCCATCGTGGACTTTGAAGAAAAAGTAAAAGTAGAAGTCACGGTCAATGGGGAAAAACTGATGGCAAACCAGGGCAAGCCAATCGCGGCCGCATTGTTTGAAGCGGGTATCGATGTGTTCCGGATTACCGAAAAAATGAAGAGTCCGAGAAGTCTGTTCTGCGGTATTGGCCAGTGCAATGACTGTGTTATGCAGGTCAACGGAGTGCCCAATGTACGCACCTGTGTGATTGTGATCGAGGAAGGCATGATCATCAATACCCAGGAGGGTTTAGGAAAGATAGGTGAGATCGAGTGAGAAAAGCGGAGATTTTAATTATCGGCGCCGGACCTGCCGGTCTGGGTGCTGCCATCGAAGCCGCCAAACTAGGGGCCAAAGTGGTGCTGTTGGACGAGAACGAAAAAGCCGGCGGCCAGCTGTTCAAACAGATTCACAAGTTTTTCGGTAGCAAACAGCATTATGCTGGCGTAAGGGGCTTCCAAATCGGAGAGGACCTCTTGAAAGAAGCCAGTGATTTAGGTGTGGAAGTGCTGTTGGACGCCAGAGCCGTTGGTATGATGGATGACGGTACAGTGGCGGTGTTGCACAAGGAAGAACTGATCCAGATTGCAGCGAAGAAAATCGTGTTGGCCACAGGAGCCAGGGAGAACGCCATCTCCTTCCCAGGTTGGACATTGCCGGGTGTCATGACCGCAGGTGCGGCGCAGACCTTCAGCAACGTGCACGGCACGTTGGTAGGCAAGAACATCCTGATGGTGGGTACCGGTAACGTAGGACTGATCGTCAGCTATCAGCTGATGCAGGCCGGTGCCAACGTCAAGGGATTGGTCGAGGTCATTCCCCGTGTATCCGGGTACGGCGTACACGCAGGCAAGATCAAGAGAGCCGGTGTACCCATCTGGACTTCACACACAGTGATTGAAGCCAGGGGGAAAGACCGCGTAGAAGAAGCGGTCATCGCCCAAGTGGACGAAAAATTCCAGCCAATTGCTGGTACAGAACGTGTAATCAAGGTAGATACCATATTGTTGGCGGTGGGGCTTACCCCTAAGGTGGAGCTGGCCAAGATGGCCGGTTGCGCACTGACGGTGGAACCTACATTGGGTGGTCATCTTCCCTATCATAACGATGAGATGCGCAGCACCAATGCCAACATTTATGTGTGCGGCGATATCGCCGGTGTCGAAGAAGCCAATACGGCACTGGATGAAGGACGTCTAGCCGGTCTGTCGGCAGCCCGGGAGTTGGGTTATGGCGACGATTCTGTGGAAGAGAAGAAAATGGAACTGAATGCAGGCTTGTGCGCGCTTCGCATGGGCACTTTCGGGGAGAAACGCCTGGAGTGCAAAGAGCGGATCATGAAGGAGTGGAGCTGGTAATGAGTAATAGTCTGATTGAGAAAGGGTACATCGAAGTCGAGGATGTAAGAAACGACAGCAACTACCCGAGTGAGGAACGTTTCAAAACAGGAGCAGTCGCCATCATAGAGTGTCTGCAGGAAATTCCCTGCAACCCCTGCAAGGATGCCTGTCCATACGGAGCCATCGTTTTGGAGGGATTGACAATTCGTCCCCAGCTGATCGAGGATAAATGCATCGGTTGCGGATTATGTATTGCTAAATGTCCGGGCCAGGCCATCTTCGTGGTCGACAAATCCAAGGAAGAGGGGAGCGTAACCTTCCCCTATGAATATCTGCCGTTGCCAGAAAAAGGCATGAGTGTCACCGCCGTAAACCGTGCGGGTGAACCGGTCTGTGAAGCGCGGGTAACCAAGGTGGTCGACTCGAAGAAGATGAACAAGACCAGGTTGGTGACCATCGCTGTACCGGTTGAGCTGGTGGACGAGGTGCGTTTCATGAAACGCGTGGAAGCAGGTGAATAGAATGGATAAGATAAACGAGATAATCTGCCGCTGCGAAGAGATCACCAGGGAAGAAATCGAGGAGGCCATCGCTGATGGACGGACTACCGTCTCCGGCATAAAGCGTCACACTCGGGCAGGCATGGGTGCCTGTCAGGGGCGTACCTGCTCCAAGATGATCATGCGCATACTGCAGCAAAAAGGGGTGCGGAACATGAAGGATATGGACATCGATACACCGAGGACTCCTATCGTACCAGTAAAAGTAGAGAGCATAACAAGCGAGGAAGGGTAGGGAAGGAATTACTATGAAAAAATTTGAAGCAATTGTAGTGGGAGGCGGCTATCCCGGTTGCTCCATCGCCTACCATTTATCTAAAGCCGGGGTCAAGACGCTGTTATTGGAGAAAAAAGAGATCTCTAGCGGGGCCTCTGGGGGCAACTTCGGTTGCATCCAGGTGCAGGACGCCAGTTTGGGTCTCAGTTTGGACCTGACCATGAGGAGTTTCCCTAAGGTCATGGACTATGAGCGGGAGCTGGAGGCGGATCTGGAATTGACTTCGATCGGTTCCTTAATAGCGGCCACCAATGAAGCAGAGATGGAAGAACTGGATGAGCTCTACCGTGGCAAGAAAGAAGGCGGACTGGATATCTATATGTACGGACCGGACCAGCTCAGGGAAGCGGAACCCAACATGAACGTGGACAAATTCCTGGGTGCGACCTATTTCGAGCAGGGACGTCTCAATCCCTTCAAGCTGATGTACGCCTTCGTTAGAAAAGGCAAGAAGCTTGGCCTTACTGTACGGGAGCAAACAGGCGTAAAGGAACTCTACATGGAGGGTGGCAAAGTGAAGGGCGTGGTTCTTTCAGACGGGGAGATCATCCATGCCGAGCAGGTCATCGTGGCCGCTGG
>DAOUPV010000040.1 GCA_030625965.1 Clostridia bacterium | reverse complement strand
AGCTTTTTCTGATTGTCCTGGCTTAACAGTTCTACATCTTCAATCAGCATGGTACCGTTGCTGGCCATTTCACAAAGACCGATTTTTTCCGAAGCACCATCCGTCTTGTCGTAGTATCCGAACAGCTCATCTTGCAGGACGTTATTCTTAAAAGCACTGCAACTGACTTGCAGGAAAGGTCCCTTGGCCCGGCCGCTCTTGCGATGGATTTCTTTGGCAAGCAACCCCTTGCCGGCCCCAGGTTCACCTTTAATGATTACACTGATATCAGCCGGTGAGATTTTAGTCACCAGTTTAAGGATGTTCTTCATCTTGTCACTCTCAGTGACCAACACAAAACGCATGTCCCTGTTGCGGTGTTCGTATAGCTCATACTCATATTTTTCTAACGCCTGCTTAGTCGAATCATACTTATCCCTTAATTCCTGGTAATTGGTTACATTCCATGATGTATAGGTAATAACATGCTCCAACTCACCAGCCTCGTTGAAGATGGGAATACCCGTTACCAGCAACTTTTCACCATAGCGATCCGGCTGAACCAAGGTCGCTTTTTTTAATGTCTTCAGTACCTCTATCCCGGCACAAGGTAAAAAAGTGCCTTCTTTTTCAAGAGAAGAGATATGTTTGCCCAGATATTTTGCTTTGACTAAGCCATAAATATCACTGCAGGAATCACCGATATAGACGACCCTACCGTTTCCATCCGTTATTACAAGTCCCGTAAAAATCTTTTCAAGGTATTTCTGCGCAAAATGTTTCATCTCTCGATTATTAATCTGCATCTGCCTTATTCCCCCACAATCATCAACTTGTTAAACAACTTCAACTCACATTATACATGATTATCTCAGAAAAAATTAGTCCAAACTCGGTTAAACCGAGTTTGGACTTGGGGAGATATGAAGATTGAAATTCTACCAAGCTGTGAAAGGATAAACTGGAGCGCTATCGGCATATTTTTCTGGCCATACGCAGAACCAGTCATTGGCATCTGTCGTAGCATTTTCGAGGTTTTCTGGGATAAACTGACCAACGCCCCAATTGAAATCGGCTCCGTTGCCTCCGCTTTCATTCATGGTGTAGTCATAACCTGCTAAGGTGAACGTAGTGCTGGTCAATACATCAATCAGATCAGCCTTCTCTACACTGCCGGCCTTATTGGCAGCTTTCGCAGCCAGTTCAACAGACATAAAACCGCAAATCAAGTCATTTCCAGGAATGCCATCGTATTTGTCAGCAACGTAAGCTGCCAGATAATCTTTGCTCTCAGACTCATATTTCTCTTTGTATACGGCATAACCGAAGAATCCAGCCTTAGCTATAGAAGGATCCAGCCCTCCGAAATCCGGTCTGGTCCAAGCAATGGGGTCCCAACTCATACCTTCAATAATCATATAATCAGCCGAGTAGCTCATCTCATTACATTTTTCAACGAAACGTACACAGTCTTCAAAATAGTGCGGCTGGAAAATGATATCCGGATCTAGCTCTTTCAGCTTGGATACTACCGGCGTCCAGTCAGATTGCATGGGTTCGAAAAATTCATGATATACAATCTCAAATCCGTGCTCTTCCAGATAAGGTACTACTGCATCAGCGATTTCGTGACCATAGGAAATCTCCAGATTCAGGATTGCAACTGTTTTGGGTTTTTCCGCACCTTCAGTATTCCACTCGTCAAAGTTTACAAACATGTCTACTACGTCATGCCACCACATGCCGCCGCGCCATTGATCATCCATCTGGATATTGACGATGCTCTGACCAAATGCGTCATTGGCCACATAACTATCAGCTGCGATACAGAACATGATTTGGTCATTCTTATCAACTACCGGCGCCGCTGCTAGGAACGGTGAGGTATACGGAGAGAGCAAAAAGTCAACTTTATCTTGAGTAATGAGTTTTTCATACAGCATCGGAATTTTGGCTTCGTCAAACTCATCATCATAGTACTTAAGAACGACTTCTCGGCCATTGATACCGCCCAGCTCCTCATTGACATACTTGATGGCGAGCTCCGCGCCTTCAAACGCTTGTTGGCCCGCGTGGGCAACAGGGCCGCTCAGGGTAAATGTACTACCGATGACAACCGGACCCTCATCAACAACTTCCGGTTCGGAACCTGGATCAGTTTCTTCTGCTGGTTCTGCAGGCTCCTCGCCACCTCCACCATTACACCCTACACACGTCATACAGAGTAGCAAAGCGAGAGCAATCAACATCATCCATCTTTTATTTCTTAACATTGCTTTCTCCTTTCGCGGGACTTTAGATCCCAATGTAAATCTTCTTAACTTCATCGGTTTGGAGTAGTTCCTGTGAACTGCCGCTCAACACAATCTCCCCTTGTGTCATGACGTAACCCCTTTCGGCGAAATCAAGTGCGATATCAACAATCTGTTCAACGATTAATACTGGTATGTTCATTTTTTTCGTCAGGTCCTTGAGCATTACATAGAGGTCTTCTACCACCTTGGGTGCCAGCCCCATAGAGATGTCATCCAGCAAAAGAAGCTCCGGGCTTTCCATAATGGCTTTCCCGATTGATAGCATCTTTCTCTGGCCACCACTGAGGGAGCCTGCCAACAACTGTTTCTTCTCTTCCAAAGCTGGAAATGATTCATATACGAGATGTAAATTTTCCTCCTTCTCTTCTTTGGCTTTTTTCCTTCTGCAGGATATCATGAGATTTTCTTCGATGGTCAGGTTGGAGAAAGTGCCTCCTTCTTCAGGAACCTGAACAACTCCAAGTTCCACAATCTGATGGGGAAGAAGCTTGTCGATCCGCTCTCCGCGGTAATATACTTCCCCTTGTTTTGGCTTGAGTATCCCTGATAGGCTTTTCATCAGGGTGCTCTTTCCGGCGCCATTCGCACCGACCAGTGCCACACATTCATCATCTTCTACTTCAAAGCTCAATCCTCTGAGAACGTCTACTTCAGGATCATATCCTGATCTAAGATCTTTAACTTCTAAAATTTTCATTAGATTTACCTCCCAAGTAGGCTTCGATTACACCTTCATCTTCAGCAACCTCTTTGGGGGTGCCGCTGCAAATCACTTTCCCTGAGTGCAATACCGATACCTGGTCACATATCTCTTTGATGAACAGCATGATGTGTTCCACGACGACCACAGTAATACCCAGTTTGGCCAGGTTTCTCATAAGCTCCATCCGAGAGTAGATTTCCTCCCCGGAGAGCCCGCAGGATACTTCATCAAAGAGAATGACTTCCGGATTGCAGGCCAAGGCCCTAGCAATCTCTACATTCTTTTTGTCCGGTAACGACAGTTCTTGTGTCCTGATATTCATTTTGTCCTGAAGATTGGTAATCTCCATGATCTCTTCAAGGGAAAATTTCTGCCTGTCCTGATTCAGTTTCCCAGCCGCGGCTCTGGCAACCCTCGCATTTTCATAAGGGGTCATGCTCTTAAAGGGCATCACGGTTTGAAAACAGCGACCGATTCCCATTGCAGCAATCTGGTGTGTTTCCTTCGCTGTGATATCGACACCCTTATAAAGGACCGATCCGCAGTCGGGTCTGAGCACGCCGCAAATGATGTTGAATAAAGTTGTTTTGCCGGCTCCGTTAGTCCCAATGATTCCATATATCTGATTCTCTTCGATGGAGATATTGATACCTGAAAAGACTTCCAGGCCACCAAAGCTCTTTTTCAAATCTTTTACTTCTAAGATAGGGGCCATCAACACTTCCTCTCTTTCTGGTAGATTTACTCGCGTTTTGCGCCAGCTTTTTTTACTTTACCCATGAGTTTAACCAAGCCAGGATAAATGCCTTCTTTGCTTACCATCATCACTGTGATGAGCAATAGGCCCATAAGCATGTAATGTCCACCGTTGACTTTGATTAACGATCTGGCTAGTTCTTGCAAAATGATCACGATAGTACTACCGAACAAAGATCCCAAAACTGTTCCGATTCCACCAATATACGGGCCGAGAAGTATGAAGATGCTCGTGTTTTCACCAAAGCAAGCGGAAGGATTGACAAAGCTGCCATACAAGGCAAACAGTCCGCCCGCAAGACCTGTCAGTACCGCACTGATAACCAGTGCTGTGGCTTTGGTCTTGTAAATATTAATACCGATCATCCTGGCTGCCACTGGAACGTCCCTAACGGCTTTAAACTTAAGCCCGATATCCTGTTCTACCAACCACTTGACAAATATGATCACAGCGATGGTAATGGCCACAATCAGGGGATAGAGAATTTCTTTGTCGTAACTCTTCAGGAAAATACCCCTGGTAGCAAATAAGGCCGGTGATACGACGACAATGCTTTTGACCACTATGCCCAGTCCGTAAGTTCCCACCAAGAACGGAAAGCCTTGCACTCTGAGCAGAGGATAGGAAATGATCAAGGCGAATAAGCCGGCAACAATCGCTCCGCAGAAAACCAGCAGTAGCAAATTTATGTCTAAACCATAGCCGACGGGCAATCCTACCGTATAAGCTCCGATGCCGAAAAATACGGCATGGCCAAAGGAGATTTCTCCAATATAACCTCCCAAAAGATTCCAACCTTGGCCTGCAATGACAAAGAGACATATATACGCTATAAAGTTAGCAGTGAATCCAGCATCTGTAATACTTAGAAAGACCAGATAAAGGATAAAAGCAAATATGCCAGATAGTATCCATTTTTTCAAATTCATTCATCGCACCTCCTTCGTTATCTTGATTTGAATAAGCCCCCAGGCCGAGTAATCAGCAGTATGAGAAGCCCTACAAAAAGCACCGCCTCTTTGAGTGCCGGTATCCAGAAATAGCTAGTCAGTGACTCTACCAAGCCCACCAGCAAGCCGGCCAGAATTACACCACCCAGACTGCCCATTCCTCCAATGATAACGGCAACCCAACCTTTAAATGTTAGTTCCAATCCGATTGCAGGTGTAATCTGGTTGGTTAAGGCATAGAAGGTGCCCGCTACAACGGCAATAGACGATGAGATGCCAAAGGCAATAGCACAGATTCTTTGATAATTTATTCCTGTTAGCATCGCAGTGACTCGGTCTACCGAACAAGCGCGAAATGATATACCTAAGTCGGTTTTCTTCAGCACGTAGTTCAGCACAGTATAGATGACCACCAATGAAGCGACGGATAATATATGTACTATAGGGATGGTGATGTTTGCAAACGCTAAAGTCGTATTCCGATAAGGTACGGAAATGATTCTATATGTTCCGGACCAGATCATGAATTCAGCGGCCATGATGCACATACCGATACCCCAGGTAACCATGATCTGAGCCTGGTATCTACCTTGCCATACTTCCATGCTCATAAACGGTTTCATAAAAATCGTCTGTATATAGTAGCCTAGGAAAAAGAATATGGGCAGCAGTACGATCAACGAAAGGAACGGATCCACACCTAGGGTATTGAACAAGAAGAATCCCATATAGGCTGCCAATATTGCTAAATCCCCATGCATATACGAGCAGATTTTCAGCCTGCCAAACACCAAGGCGAATGCCAGTCCTAAGAGTGCGTATATCGAACCTACCCCTATCCCTCCAAAAATGGTTTGTATCAATCCAGTTAGTTCCATGAAATTCCCCCACTTCCCATTTATTCAAGGATGAGATTTTAGTAGTCAAACTTAAGAGCTAGTACACCGACAACATTCTTATAGGCTGTTTCCAGTCCTTTTTTGGTATCGTCGCGCATTTTTTCCAATTCCTGCTTTTTGTCTGCGTCTTTGATAGAGGGCAAATTGATGGCTACATTCATCAACGCACCAATCCCGGCTACGTGAGCGCATTCCGTGGCCACACCGCAATCACTTAGAGTGTTTACATTACCGTAGGTAATGACCTCCGGTAACAGTTCCAGCACCTGCACCGCCGCTTTGGCCGTAGTCATCGGTACTTGGGCCGCCCCGATGTTGGCTTCTGCAATGGCAGCTTTCCTTGCCGCTTTATCTTCATCGGTAACTTTCGGTAGTCTAAATGCTGCCATCACACGGTTAAAGGCCTCTGTATCTTCATCTGCCAGCACCAGAAACTGATCTTTCAATTGCATTAATTTCTCACGGACTTCCGGCAAAAACGGCTGTGCATCCGGATATTTGGGATTGTCGATAGTAAGGTTGCATACCATGGCACCTAAACCAGCGCTGTGAGCGCCTGCAATGGCTGCAATGGTTCCGCCACCAGGAGCTGGTGAATCAGAAGCCAATAAATCAACAAATTCGTCAACTTTCATTTTTACTAACATATTTGCTCTCCTATCTATGCTTTCGGGAGTGACAAGCACTCCCGAAAGCTATCTTGTTATACAAGGTCAACTAAATGGTTATCGATGATCTGATCGCGATCAAAGTTTTCAATCTGCAGGTAGTGCTCCGCCACCATGATCAGGGCTTCTTGTCTCGCCGTGCCGACAACTTCCGTGCCCACCACGTTAATACCATAGCGAGCGGCTTCCATCTTCACGAACTCAAACGCTCTATGAACCGGAGTCTTGGCAAAATCGAACATATTCATGGATACGCAGACCTGATTGCGATCTGTAAACATCAGTCCAACGGAGCGGATTGTCGAAAAGCCGCCACTCGGACCACGAACGCCTCTGGCAATCTTTTTGGCGATTTCCAAATTATCACTGTCCAGGATTACATTGAATGCCAATAAAGGATTCTTACCGGCGCTCATGATGATTGCACCTGCTGTCGGATGCAGTTTTCCCTCTCCAAGATCGGGTTTTCTGGCATCGGTATGAGCGACTTCCTTCAGTCCTTCATAGTGGCCCTTCCTGATGAAACCCAGATTCTTGCGTTCTTCGCATCTGGCGTTCTCACCTGAAAAATAGACCGGCAAGTCAAGCTTCTCATAAATCTCTACGGCAAGTTCATCTATGAACGCCGTGCATTCTTCTAGGGTGATACCTTTCAAGGGAAAGATGGGAATCGTGTCCTGGGCACCGATTCTAGGATGATTGCCCGTCTGATGATTCATATCAATCAAGCGCATTGAAATCTCTGTCATTTCCAACAAGGCCTTTTTCAGCGGTTCTGGTTCACCTATGGCCTCAATGACCGTCCGGTTGAAATCCGCATCTGGGAAGTGCCCTACAAGTTTAACACCTGGTGTTTCCTGAAAAGGCTTGATGATCTGCTCTATGACTGCTTTACGCCGACCGTCACTGAAGTTAGGTACGGCATGGATGTATTTTTTCATTACGGTCACCTTTCCTTATTCGTCTTCGGGAACGAGTGCGATTGCTCTGATGGGTGCTCCGCTACCTGCCCTGATTTTTAAAGGAAGTCCCATGTAAACGAATCTGGTTCCAGCTACTTTATCCAGATTACAGAGGTTTTCAGTATTGGTCGTTCCGTATTTGCCACAGGCATAGTGGCCTGAAAAATCTAGGTCGTCCGGTGTCTGGTCGATTGCCGGAGCGTCAACGCCTATATTGACTACTCCCTGTTCGAATAACCATACTGCTGCCTCATAGGAAATCCCTGAATGTTTCGCACCCATGCCACCGTAATCCTTGTCCGGATAAGTGCGATCATAGTGACCCGTGTACATCAGAAAGACATCACCTTTGCGGATATCCAGACCGGACTTCGCAAGAGCCTCTTCAATGTCTTTGACCTCGATATAGTCGGGATAACGGATATTTCTAAAATCCAAGCAGATGGCATCGCCCCAGAAAAGCTTCAGATCCATTTTTTCAATGGTCGGGCCCTCAGGTAGGAATTCCCAAACTGCATCGGAATGTGTAGGTCCATGTTCACTGATCAGCATGTTACGGGCACAAAAACCCAAAGTGGGGGATCCGGTATCCTTCATATTTTTCTCATGAGTCTGGTTGACCATGAAGAAAGTCTTCTGGTGCATACCAAATACTGGCATACCTTCATAAATCTCCTGGCTCAGATCGATCATTTTCCAATTCTGGTTGAAATTCATAGTTATACCTCCTCTTATTCCTTAATCGTAGAAACAACACAATAGTTATTGGCATCGACTACGCCTTTGTCAGTGATCTTCCATCTGGGGCTGGTAGTCAGTGACAGGAATGCCAGATGCATGAATGGCGCATGCGCTTTACAGTCCAACTCTTCCTTGGCGATCCGGTGCAAATCAATCATTTTATCTGTCAGTTCGCTTGCGCTCAGTTCATCCGTCAGCAGTCCTGCGATGGGCAATGCCATCTCACCGATGATTTCACCGTTGTTGGCGATGGCCACCCCACCTTGCATCTCGATCACCCTGTTGACGGCCACGGTCATGTCGGCATAATTGGTTCCGGTCACGATGATGTTATGGGTATCGTGGGAAACGCTCTCTGCGAAAGCCCCTCGCTTCATCTGGAAACCTTTGACAAATGTCTTGCCGATATCCTCTTGTCCGTGTCTACCGACAACAGCGATGGGTTGTACATCCTCATCCAGTTTAGGAGTAACGTAGCCGTTCTCGGCCACCATCTCTTCTTCGAACGCATCGCTCAGATTCTGGTCCAGAATCAGTCCGATGACCCTTACTGTCTTATTACCATCGGAGGCAGGTACCATTAGGTCTTCTGGCACAATCGGTTTTCTCTTGACCGAACTCTTCACTTCCGCCGGATACACATAAGCCGGCAGCGGTATGGTCAGTTCACCGTTTTCTGCTACCTTTTGTCCTGATAAGTAAACCGCGTTAACGTTCATATCTTCCAATGCACCTTCGATCACCGCGATATCCGCAAGTTTGCCCGGTGCCAACACGCCAATTTCTGTCAGGTTCTGCCAGGTCGCCGCATTGATGGTCACCATCTGGATGGCTTCTATGGGATCTACGCCCTGCTTAATGGTTCTGCGGACGATATCGTTCATATGTCCACTAACAGCTATGTCTTCAGCCAGCATATCGTCCGTGGCCAGAATCAAGCGTCTTGAATCCACACCTTCTTCGGTCAGGGCCCTGATACACTCGCTCATGTTGCGCTGAGTTGAGCCTTCACGCATCAGTACGTATACGCCATAGCGTAATTTCTCCATGCATTCTTCTTTGCTGGTGGTCTCATGACAGGATATATCCGTACCACCGCAGATGATATGGGCAGCCAGCTCAGCACCAAAGATCTCGGCAGCATTGCCGTCCACTTTCTTGTCTTGGCTCCTAGCGTATACGGTGGAGGCAATCGTATCCTTGATCACGTCGTAATTGTGGTCATAGACAAACTTGATTGCTGTCACTCCCTGGGTTTCGCCGATACCAGTTACCGTGGGGTACTCCAGCATCTCAGGAACATGTTCTGATGTGATATCGAATCCAGCTGTCTCAAGTCCAGGAGAATCGGGGGTCAGCGCCGGCACCCGGCAGTATACGTGATTCGGCATCTTACTCGCTTCATCCGCCATAGCCTTAATGCCCACCAGCCCCAATACGTTTCCTATCTCATGGGGATCCGAAATCAAGCAAGTCGTTCCTGTCGGTATGGATAGTCTGGAGAATTCCGTAATGGTCAGCATGGCGCTTTCGAAATGCATGTGTGAATCAATAAAGCCTGGGGAAAGATATTTCCCGGAAACATCAATGACCTCGGTGTCCGCTCCAATCAAATCCTTACAATCCCCTACCATCAAGATGTACTTGCCCTTCATGGCAATATCCGCCTTGTAGATTTCCTTGGTGAGCACGTTGATTACATTGCCGTCCTTTAGAACGGTATCCGCATGGACATGTCCCCCAAGTAAAACGTCCACACAGTTCAATCGGTCTGCAACTGTTTTCAAATGCTTTACATCCATTTTTTACCTCCTTGGTTCATATGTTGCGTTCAACTGATATCATCATATCGCAATAGGTGCATAATAAAAGCGTTATGTAGTTATATATTTCTAACATAGACACCTTTGCTATTCATTCCTGAATAGAGAGCAAAAACCCCAAAAACAAAGGGTCCCACGCTTATCGCAGAACCCTTTGCTATTCAATCATTCACTTCTGTATACTTTTACCATGTTTATATTTCATATATCGCTCTTTGCGCATTTTATATCTGCCACTTAAAGTTCTATTCATTTGTGAATGATATTCGAAACCATTAATACTTCTATAATACAAGCTTGTCTACCAATCAAGAAGGCACTCATGTCAGCTGAAAATAGATGTACACACATAGAAAAGACACCTACTACCGAATTAAATATGGTAGTAGGTGTCTTCCTTAAAGTATTCTTTTGTGAGTATGTGCCCGTATTTCTCTTCCTAGCGAAAATCCATCGGGGTGAAAGCTTTCTTAATCATCGCTCCTTCGTCGCTCACCATTTCCTCGTTAGCCTGTATGGCCAGGATCTCACCTACGAACATCTCGTGGGATCCTGTTACGATGGAGTCAACCACCTTGCACTCGATGTTGACCGGGCAGTCTGTCAGGATAGGCGCAGCCACCTTCTTGCCCTGCTCCCAAGCCACACCGAATTCCTCGAACTTATTTTCGTCTGCTCCGGACTTGGTTCCCATGTAGGTGTAGAGGTCACGTTGTTCCTCCGACGGGATGTTCACGACGAACTCCCCTGTCTCCTTGATCAGCTTGTGTGAATGGCGGCTAGGCACCACGCCCACCATGACCATGGGGGGATTAAAGCTGCAGTTGCAGGCATAGGCTACTGCCAAGGCATTGGGTTTTCCATCCTTGCCTTTGCAGGATACCAGCAAGTCTACTTCCGGCTGGACACAGGTTTTCCAGTTCTGTACATCTTTTTTCATATCATCTCTCCTTTTGGTCTTATGTTCATAACTTCCTATATCATACTCCTAGTTTTGGTTTGGTTCAATAGACTTTTACCACAATATAATAGGTCCTACAGCCTATCTTTTTCCCCTTATCCCCTTGAGCAAATAGCGAAAGATGTATAGTATGAACATATATCATAATATAAGGAGAACCAATGAAAAGAGTAGTACTAGAAACCCTGAAAGAAAAAGTAGAAAAGGAACTGAAAACCTACATAAAATCCACGGAAGACAATAAACTGCCGACTGAGGAGCATTTGGCCACATTGCTGGGTGTCAGCCGCCAAACCATACGAGAGGCCTTGTCCAACCTTACTCAAAAGGGCTACATTGCCAAACGAAAAGGCAAAGGCAACTATATCCTAAAAAGCGTGCTTGACACTAGAATGCGCGTTGACCTTTCTCAGGACTTCGCCACAATCATCGACAACCTTGGGCTGGAGCCCTCTCAGAAGCGCACCTTCATACAGGAGCGCTCCGGGAACGAGGAACTGGCCCAGAGATTGGACCTGAATCCGAAAGAACCGCTCCTGGATTTCCGCTGGGACTATTACGCGGATGACAAACTGGCCATCCAAGGTTTCGCCTCCATCCCGAAGAAACTGTTCGTCGAAATCCCCGAGGATAACATGGTCTATGGAAAAGAAAACGTAAAGATGGAGAGCCTGTACACCAAACACTGCAGCCAAGACGTGACCCATAACATCATCAAGGTCAGTGCCACCATCGATTCCAAGATCTCTCAAGCCTTTGATCTGGACCCAAGGACCATCCTCATGTGCTGGGATGAGACTTTCTTTAACTACCTGGACCAACCTATCGGCGTCTGTGATATCTACTTCAATCCCGATATCCTGCAGATGAGTATGGTCAGCACCCATGAACAGATATATCTCTAAAAAAAGCCGGCATATCATCGATATGCCGGCTTTTCTTATCTCTTATCATTGCTCTAAGTGCGCACTTCTCTAATACTCTTCAAAATTCACACTGCCGAATCCTACGTCCACCTTAATTTCATAGCGGTCCGCAGCTTGGGAATAACCATTCAGATGATAAACTCCATCCTTGAAAACAGTCGGACCATAGGCCACCTGCGCTAAACCCATGTCCACCGAGATACTGACCGGTGTACCCACTGGTAGGAAGAGCTCCGTCGAAGCAAATCCGCTATCCAGCACCACAGATACCGTGCCCCTTGGTTCCGGCAAGCGGATCGAGGTACTGCAAAACGCCGCTTCATTATATAGCGATTTCAGGTTCAGCTCGTCAAGATCTGCATCCACCCTAGAAAAAACACCATCCAGATGCACATCCCAGGTATATTCATCGCTCAACTGCACACTAGTGCTCCGGTTTCCCGGTAAGGCAATGACGCCCACCTGGTCACTTGACACCCTCACACTTCTGCGATCCGTATCATAGTTGACTGATAGGTTCTTATCTTCAGTCTCGATCCTGTAGAGCTCCGTGTCACCGGAATCCACACTACCATTGGCAAACAAGATATCATAGCGCACCGACAGTTCGGCACCATCCTCCAGAATCAACTCTTGCTGGTAGCTCAAAGTACGGCTCGGTGTGTTTGCAAAATTCACATCCCCGCCCCCACCAAGATAGATACCTAACAAGATGAATAACAAGATCTGAACCAAGAAAACCAGTGTCTGAACAACAGGGTACTTCCTGAACAGGAGACTGACGCCGGCACCGATCAGAAAGACGGGCCAGAAATAGTATAATGTCAGAAAAACGGGTAACCGCAAGTCTCCAAACATATAGAACAGGAAGAGCACCCCCAGCGTGATCAGCACGATACCGCCATGGACTCTCTGCCATCCCCCCTTATTCTCCGGGGAGCTTACTTTTTTTCCTCGCCACCGTCATCCACATCAGCCACTTCAACGACAATTTCCTCATCGTCATCCGCAGGTGCAGCCGGTGCCGCTTTGGTCGTTTCAGGGTTCGGCATAATGATCGCCATGAGTATATATAGTCCCAGCCCAAAACCATAAACCAGAATAGATAAAGCCCATACCAGACGGACGGCCGTCGGGTCGATACCGAAATACTCGGCAACCCCACTACAAACACCAGCAATTTTCTTATCGTTGGATTTGGTCAATCTTTTCTCTGCCATAACATTACCTCCTTGATTTTATTCCACTCTTATATTATACCAAAAAAATATTCCAAGCGCCCCTAATTTCTGCCCCAGCGCAAAAGGTAGCCCTGGTCCTTCAACCACCGTTGGTGCCTTCGGTACTCCGGACAGAATCTTTCCACTATCCGGTAGAAGGCAGCGGAATGGTTCATCTGCACCAGATGGGCCAGTTCATGGATAATCAGGTAGCCTATCACCTCGGGCGGTGCCAGCATGATTCTAGCATTCAGGTTGAGGTTACCCTGACTGCTGCAGCTGCCCCAGCGGGTCTTCTGGTCTTTGACCCTTATCGCCTTGTAGACTAATTTCATATGACTGGCCAGCTCCCCTACCCGGATCGGTAGGTAAGTATCCGCCGATTGCCTGATGGAATCCAAGAGCGCCATCCTGGCCTCGACGTCATCTTTAGCCTTGATTACGATTCGTTCCTCCTCATAATCCACAAACACAGATGCCTTGCCGTCCTCAGTACGCGTGACCCTGAATGATCTGCCCAGAAGAGGAAACAGGCTGCCATCCGTCAGGGTCAATTCATTTTCCCTTTGCCTGCTCAGCAACAGGGTTTGTCTGAAGCGCTCTATCCAGCAACTCTTCTTTTCCACAAAACCCAAAATCTCCCTCTTGCTCATCCGAGATGGAGCATGTACTAAAAGTTCCCCATCCGGCAGGCACTGTAGGCTGATGGACTTCCTTTTGCTCTTTTTTATTGTAAGATTCATTGCTTCTTTCTCCATGCATCAAGTATACATTTTTTTGTGTATAATTTCTTCAGAATCGCAATTTTGTTATAAATATTTTACAAAACGGAAAAATAATTTGCTTTATTTCTAGTTTTATACTATTCTAATGTAGTACCTTGAGGTTGCAGTAAGTATTGTTATGTAGAAGCGGGAATTATTGAGAGCTGCAATGGCACTAAATATTTTCAGATTTTAATAATGAAATTTACCAAGTTTAAGGATTAAAAAATTTTGGAGGAAAACATGGCTAACGGTAAAGTAAAATGGTTTAACGGCGAAAAGGGTTTTGGTTTCATTGAATCTGAAGACGGTACTGATGTATTCGTACACTTCTCACAAATTCAAAAAGAAGGTTTCAAAACTTTGGATGAAGGCGAAGAAGTAACTTTTGACGTAACTCAAGGCGCTAAAGGACCTCAAGCAGAAAACGTAGTATCAATCTAGTTTAGAATTGCAAAACTACAAAGACTGTGGCATCTGCCACAGTCTTTTTCTTCGTCTTAAATCAGTTCTTCTCACTGCTTATTCTCCCGGATGGCCTCCAGAAACATCTCCGCCCTGTTCTTGGGTAATAGACCCTGATAGGCACCCAAATTGATGCCATTCTTATCGATATAATAGGTAGTGGGTACACCACCAATCAGGTACTTCTGGCTCAAGAGCCCATCTGGATCCATCAGGATGGTCAGGCCGTAGCCACCCTCCTCCACGAAATCCTGTACCGTGCCCAGATCTTCTCCCACGTTGACAGCGAGCACTGTTGTGTCCTCATTTTCCGCTTCCACTTCTTCCAAAAGAGGCAACTCCTCTTTGCAGAAATGTCAGGTGCTGGCAAAAAATGTCACCAATACCATCTGCCCCCGGTAGTCCTCAAGGCTGACGGTTTCCCCCGCCAGGCTGGTCAAGGTGAAATCAGGGGCTATCTGTTCGATTGTCAGTTCCGTTCCGTCATCCTCATATCTTAGCAATTCCAACTCTTGGGCCGGCTCTTCCGCAGTGGAACATCCAGCAACAAGCAGGAATACCAGGGTCAGCAGCAATGCCGTGCTTCCCCTTTTGTCTAATCTATTCATTTCTCCCTCCTAACCGAACCATGAAGCGACCCTGCCCATCTGGTCGAAAAACAGCAATAGGGCGAATAGCACCATCACTAGGCCACCTAGCTTGGGTAACAGCCGGATCAGTCGTTCATTCCTGGTTAAGAATCCTTTGAAACGGTCTATGAAGAAGGCGGTGAGCAAAAAAGGAATACCCATGCCCAACGAATAGACCAGCAGCAACAGCATACCCTGAGCCATAGTGGTCGACTGACCGGCCAGGATCAGGATGGATGCCAGTATGGGACCGAAGCAGGGTGTCCAACCAGCCGCGAAAGCCATGCCGATCAAAATGGATGTCGCCCAATTCCCGGTCTTCCTAGGGCCCTGCAGTCGTTTCTCCATTTCCAAGAATGGCAGATGAAGAATATCCAGCATCTGTAGCCCGAATACAAGTAACAATACACCACTCAATCTGGTGAACCATACCCTACCCCTCAGGAAAACTCTTCCCAAGGCGCTGGCCGTAGAACCCATCAAAATGAATATCAAGGTGAAGCCCACTACGAACCCCACCGTGCGCACCATGGTTTTTTTGCGATCTACCTGAGCATCCGCCATGGTTGTCCCAGATATATAGAATATGTAGACAGGAATCAGCGGTAGTATACAGGGACTGAAGAAGGACAGAAGTCCCGCCCCGAAGGCTACCACCAACGATACGTTTTCCGCAAACATAGGACCTCCCTGTCTACTTGTCCATGCCCAACAATCTGGCAATGACTGGATACTCTATCTCAATTGCTCCAACCGGGCAGATTTCCTGACAGCAGAAGCAGCGTATGCACTCATCATAATGCCAATGTGGTTTAGGACCGTTCTCATCGATGAAATCGATCACTTTGGGCTTTTCCGGGCAGATATCGCCGCACTGTTTACACCCGATGCAGAGTTCCGGAATCAATACAGGTTTGGGTGCTATCGCCTTCTGCACCAAGCGGCCTGCAAGCCCGTCCTTGAATCGCACGTGGCTTCTACCCCGTACACGTACGAATTGTTCCGGTGTCATCTCCTCTACGCTCTCTCCCAGCACCTCGATCTGTTTCAGGTCTGTGGGACCGAAACCACTTTCACGAGCCTCTAGTAGATAAGGGATCTCCTCTGGGTTGTAACCGATCAAGGTGGCGGCCAGCGAATCCACCGCACTCAGGCTCTCTCCCATTATTAGTGTCTCCATCGGGTTAGGCCGTCCATTCTTGGGTCCGTTGCCTTCCATGGCCACAATGCCGTCCAGAATGGCGAACTTGGTATCCACCAGCTTATTGATATCCAGCAGCATGCGGGAAAAGTCCTTTACCCTGGGCATGCGACCATGCCAGGCGGCCTTCTTCAGTCCTGGAATGCACCCGAACTGGTTCTTGATGGCCCCGGTATAGGATGTCATACCATGGGTCTTCAGACGGGGCAGGGAAACCAAAACATCTGCCTCCATCACTGCACTAGCCACGTCGAAGCGGGGCACCAGCAGGTAATCCTCTAAAGCAACGGTCTCAAAGGACTCGAAGGGGTCGAAGGAAACGTCATAGCGCTTCGCCACCTCCATCAATCCGCAAGATTCAGCAGCCTTGGCGGCATGACCGAAACCCGGCGAATCCCCAAAACGGATGGACCCGGCATAATCCTTGAAAATGCGAATTACCGCCTCGAAAGTGCGGTAATCGGTCACCACCGGCGAACCAGGAGGCTCACTGGAAAGCAAATTGGGTTTAAGAAACACCTGGGATCCGTAAGGGATCAGTTTCCTAAGGAAAGCATCTCCCCCCAACAGCTCAAATCCCTGGCGCAATGTCTCTTCTACAAGGTCAACATCATATTCTTTACATCGAAGCAATGCTACTTTTTGCATAACGTTCCTTTCTATCTGTCAATCTGATTCAGCGTATGGATAAAATAGCTTCCCAGCATGGCCAACTGGCCTCCGCGTGTTTCCTCCTTGGAGAGCAGCTGCACGATGGAAAACAGGTCACGCAATTTGCTCATCATCCACCAGTCCTCCTCTAGAGTCTGGGGTAATATCTCTTTATAACCGCCAAAAAAGGCATTCCTTATGTCCTCGTTTCCGCTGACACCCCGGAACAATTGTCCAATATCGGCATAGCGATGTCCAGCCGCGACAAACTCCCAATCCAGAAAGGTCAACCGCCCCTGTCCCAATAAGATGTTATCCCCGTTGCAGTCGCCGTGCACCAGGCAGATATCCTGGTCCATGAGCTCTAGCTGTTTGCGTCTCCTGCGCACCTGGTAATGCAGACGAGTCCATAGTTCATCTCCTAGACGATCCATGAGCAGCGCTGTGCGAAACAGGGTAAGCCACTCTTTTAACGGCGGCAAGGGGGTATTAACCTCCAGATCCTCACCCAGAAAACCGCTCACCTCAAAAGTCTTGGTCCTATGGATGGTCGCCAACTGTCTACCCAACCGGTAGAACAGTTCCTCGGCTTTTCTAGAGGACAATGTGGGTAGCAGCTCGCTCAGTTCCTTGCCTTCCACATAATCGTACAATGCGCATTCCACATCCTGACTCTCATAGCTGCACAAACGTTTCGGATGTCTGACATCCTCATCCAAGGAGGCGAAGACCGCTTTTTCCACAGCGATATCACCAAAGTCCGGGACGTTCTCCCGGATGCGCATGAGAAATTTTCCATGGTCCGTGCACAATAGAAAATTCTGATTGCGGTGTCCTTTGGGTAAGCGGTAGTAATCGATCAACCGCTCTTTGGGGGCCAGCGTCTGAAATAAACAGACAACTTGGCCGGTTTGTAGATCGTCATGCAGGTTATTCACGTTGCATTGACAGAACAATACCCTCACCTCGAATTCTTCTTACAATTCCATTCTACCCAATGATGGTATGATTCCATAATCTATAAGACAACTCCGTGAAAAATACAAAGAAGAAGGGGTTCTCCCCTTCTTCAAATTGATACTTCAGCAGTGGTCCTTCTGTTTTTGGTTACGCACCTTGACGACCTCGGCAAGGATGCTCAAGGCCACTTCCTCTGGCTGTCTTCCTCCCAACGGGATGCCGATGGGCGCATGCAGGTCATTGAGCTTGGCCAAACTGACGCCCCGCTCGCCCAGATTGAACTTGATCTGGTCGACTTTCTTCTGGCTCCCCAGCATACCCAGATAGGCATGCTGCTTTTCCACCAGGGAGAATAGCAGGTCCTCATCCGACTGGTGCGATGAGCTGGAGATCACCACATAGGTATTCTCATGAAACGAAATCTGCTCCATGCTCTCGGCGAATTCCCCTGGCAGGATATCCGCATGGGGATAGCGTTCCTTAGTCAAGAATCCGTCCCTCGTATCCAACATAATCACGTTGAAATGCAGCATATCGGCCAGCAGATAAAGCTGATAACCCACATGCCCCGCTCCAAAGATCAGCAACTGTTCCTTGGGCTGGAAGACCTTGAAGAACAGGCAGATCTTTCCGGAAACCATTCCCTTGTCCGTCTTGACCACGTACTCCTGCAGTTCACAGCGGTTACTGACCATCAACTCCATGGCCCGCTTGGTAGCCTCGTATTCCACCCGACCCCCACCTACCGTGCCGGATATGCTGCCGTCTGTTCTGACTACCATCATGGTCCCGGCATTCCTGGGCGTCGTACCTTCAGTCTTGGTGACCACCACCTGACACACTTTGCGGCCCTTATTCAGTTCTTCCTGTATAATGGCTAAGCTGTTAGATTCCATTGTATTCTCCTTGTATTATGAACATATAGCATAGCAAGTAATCACCCATTAAGTGTTGCTACCTATATTATGGAGAACATCTAGGTATATGTAAAGAATACAAAAAGGAGATATGCCAAGCATATCTCCTTTCGGTGGGAGGTTATCATATTATCTATATACGTATCTTGTTAGCATCTCCATTTCAGACGATCACAAGTTGTACTACCCTCTTATGCGACTTGCACTTCTTCGTCTGCCATCTTACTTTTCTGTCTGAACCAGATAGCTACGAATACCGTCACGCCCAGAAGGTTCAGGAGCAGGATATCGATAAACAGCATTACACTCACGGCAATTAAGAGCAAGCGCTCCAGTTGGCTCGTAGACTGCAACAGCCATTTAGAAATACCGGCAGACAATGCCAGCACGCCGATCATGGCGAACATCACGGTAACCAGAATATCCGGTACCGAACCTATGGCCAGAAGCTCCGGATTGTAGACGAAAGCGAACGGCACCACAAAGGTCACGATGGCCAGCCTGATGGCAGTAAACGCTGTCTTATTATGATCGGCCCCGGCTATCCCGGCGGCACCATAAGCTGCGAGCGCTACTGGCGGTGTAATGGCACTAGAAATACCATAGTAGTATACGAAGAAGTGAGCCGGCATCATGGGGATGCCCATACTGATCAGGGCCGGTACGGTCAATGCGGAAACGATGACGTATACGGCTGCGGCTGTCATACCCATACCCATGATAATCGAGCTGATCATGGTCAGGAACAGTACCATGAACATACTGTCACCAGCCAACGAAAGAATCATAGAGGAGAACTTCACGCCCAATCCAGTTCCAGTGATAACGCCGACGATAATACCAGCTACGGCACAAGCCACACTTACGGATATGGTGTTGGTGCTGCCCTCTTCCAAGGCAGCCAGGATTTCCTTGATGCCCATCCGTGTCTCTTTCTTGGCGTAAGACAGGATGACCATGATCATGATACCTATGGATGCTGCCATCATCGGAGAGAACCCTTTAAATAGCATGTAAGCCAATATCACGATGGGAACGAAGAAGTACCATCCAGATGACAGCACTTCCTTGATGTCCGGAATCTGGTCCTCCGCAAGCGGAGACAGGTCAGTCTTCTTGGCTTCGAAGTGCACCATTAGAATCACAGCGAAGAAATACAAACTGGCTGGTATTAGTCCATGCAACATAATTTGGGAATAGGGTGTCTTGGTAAACTCAGCGATCAGGAAGGCTACTGAGGCCATGACCGGCGGCATAATCATTCCCCCGTTGGAAGCTGCCGCTTCCACGGCCGCCGCGAAATGAGGCTTGTAACCCACTTTCTTCATCAGCGGAATGGTAATCGAACCTGTGGCCACTGCATTGCCCACGCCGCTACCGTTGATGGTAGCCATTAAGGCACTTGCGACTACGGCTGCCTTGGCAGGTCCGCCCCAAAAGCGTCCGGTCAATGCAAACGAAAGGCGGATGAAAAATTCACCAGCTCCCGATTTTGTCAGGAACGCTCCAAAAATAATGAACATGATCACGTACTCGGCAGCTACCTTGATGGGAACGCCTAAAATGCCGATCGTCTGGTTGAACAGAAAATCAATAAACCTTCCATAGCTCATGCCCCGGTGGTAGAGGTCTCCGGGGAAAATATTACCGAATAGAGCGTAGACCATGAACAATCCACCTAGTGAGGTGATCGCCCAACCCATCTTCCGGTAACTGGCCACCATAACCAAAATAATCAATATGGTACCGAATATCTTATCATACATATTGGGGATGCCCATCCTAAGGATGATCTGCTCGTAATCTATGGCTACATAGACCAGCAATGCCGCCCACAGCACTAACATCAGGACCATCGAAGCGGCCCTTATGAGTTTTTCTTTTTTAAAATCTTTAACCATCTGGGACAGAAACACCAACACTAAAATTAGCATCAAGTGAATCATTCGGTGTTTCCAGGATTCCAACAGGCCGAACGCAGCCGTGTAGAGGGAAAATGCCGACAGTCCTATCGCGAACAGCATATACAGCCGTTGCGCAAAATTCAACGCGCCCAACCCCTGACTGAACACCTTTTCAATATTGGTGTTCTGTTTGATATTTATATCGTCCATCACCTTTTTATGTTTCTCTTCATTACCCATATTGTAATACCTACCTTCTCCTAAAATCCTTCTCCATTTAATGAAGGATTGGAATCCCTTTTGGAATTCCAATCCTTATTGTTTCTTAAGTGA
>DAOUPV010000049.1 GCA_030625965.1 Clostridia bacterium | reverse complement strand
CCTTTCACACGGTTTATATACATACACAATGCAGAATAAAACAGGGCAAAAATCGATGTCCTGTTCTCCTTGCAATATTCACGAATCTGTTTGGATAGTTTTTCCGGAAGCACAAGTGTTTTGCGCACGGATTGTATGGTGGTCTCATTGGATACCCGGCTTTTCAGAGTAGTCAGATCTGGCAGTTCCATATAACGCTCTTTCCAGAAGGTCTGGTCTGAGAGATACTTCTTGGACTGCATATACTCTTGTTCCTTTTCCAGGTATTCCATGTAGGAAGGGTTTGTTTCCTCGGGAAGCGAATCGCCATTCTCTAAGGCGACATAGTATTCTAATATTTCATTGCCGATCTGAACCACTGACCAGGCGTCGGAAATCAAATGATGCATGCGCGTAAAAATCGCACAATTTTGCTCATCAATCTTCAAGAATGCAAAATAGTAAAGCTTGTTGTTGAGTGCCGGGATTACGATTTTGCTTTGTTCGAGATCCCATTCATAAAGTTTTTCAACACTTTGACTTGAAAAATCGACGTAGTCTAACTTAAAGTACTCTTCTTCTGGCACAAAATACTGTTTCGGCTCTCCAGCTTCTTCCTCTATGCGCAGTCTGAATGCGGCGTTGCGCTCGATCAATGTATTGATAGCTTTCTCCACGATCTTGAAATCAAGTGGGCGCTCGATTTTCAAGGTTGCACAGATTGTACCAATACTGGTTCCCGGATTTAGTTTTTCGGTATACCACACACTTTTTTGCGGATTAGTCAATGGATAGAATTGTGTTTGCTTCAATGTCTAGACTCCTTTGAACGTATATTTTTGTGCGATACATGCATATATATAATATTATATATTTTAAACCATAGCGACGCAATCAACATAGAGAAAAGAGTTAAATAAAATAGCTAGTTTTATTTTGCATTACAAAATGAATAAAATGCCTGTCATACTTGAGAAATAGCGCTCCTTGCTAATTCATCATAGATTCTTGAAAACAAGACGCTGTATCTAATGATACAACGTCTTGTTGCAGGAGATGTGACTTGAACCCACACGACCTTTCAGACACTGGATCCTCAATCCAGGCAAATATTCAAATGTTGTCAAATCCTTATATACCGATGTTTTAAGCATGTTTGCTCATTTCAAGACCACTAAATACCAGCTTTATTACAGACAGTTATTTGTAAGATGAATCTTATAAGCATTAGTTCTCTAACTTGCCTATACAGAACACCCTACACAAATCCGGGGCTTCATTACAAATTCTATCACCACTTGATATGTTTCTCTTTTTCCAAAAAGAATCTGGAAACAATTCTCTCATCCAGACTCAAGTTCGCCGGGTGACTGCCTGGTTCTCCTTCCGGTACATCCATACCAAGGTTATTATAGTAATCCAGCCAATACCTACTGATTCCCCCCATCTTCGTATCCTTATAGCTAAGTCTGTGCTTCTCAAAGAATTGTCCCTCATTCGCAATATCATAAACATGATGAATCAGCTGGCTGCAATAAAATGCTTCCTCACATTCAATATATGTATGGTTATATGGAAGACCGACGTAATCTTGAGATAACAAGGCGCTTCTCCTGGCAAGGGTTTGGTCTTCAATTCTTCCAACCAGGATATTTTCACCTGCTGTTTCCAAAAACCCAATAATATCTGTTTTTCTGACACCTTTGTATGCAGCTTCCACTATCTCGCCGTTACCTACATAAATACCTACATGATTGAAATGCATGCCATCATAACCTATACACAAATTCTTGATTTCATCATTTATATCGCTGTCTTCATCCACACTGCTTATGAAGATGATATCGCCCTCTTTAAGCACCAATATGACTAATAATATCTTTAAGTCTTGGGATTATTAAAACAGTTACTGAAGCTTTTAGTATGTCCCAAAGAATGAAAGGTATAGCTCCATAAGCGATCGCAGTAGCCCAATCCACTCCCAACCAAACCTTCAACCATGGTACTCCCACCAAATAGACGATACCGATTCCGCCTAACAAATTCCCTAAAAACAAAGCAATTCTGCTTTCAGTACGTTCGGAAACTAGTCCGATTATAAACGCTCCGATAGGAAAGGCTACGATGTAACCACCTGTATGGTTTAAGCCTCCTGCAATAACCACCCAGATTATTGAGTAGACCAGTATAGATAAGAAACCCTTCCTTGATCCCAGAATTGATGCTGTCACCATTACAGCCAAGCTCTGCAATGTAATCGGTACCTGACCGACAGGAATTCTAACATACGATAGAACAAGCGTCAACGCTGCAAATAAACCAATCAATACTAAATCTTTTGTCTTCATATTTTCATTGCTCCTTTTAATAGTTATCTTCCAAAGTTACTTCTGTCTGTACATATGTTTCAATCTGGCCATACTCGTTTCTAACGAGCAGTTCACCATTTGTTGAAATATCTACTATTTCTACTTTATATGACTTCCCATTGACTTTAATATAAGCTTCTTTTCCTATGAGATATGAATTTTCCCGGCAAATATCTGTAAACGCATTGCCGCCTTTTAAAAATTGGTTGTAATAAATCGTAAGATTATTGAATAAGTTCAAAATAAATTCATCTTTATTAATCTCTTTACCTATCTCCACATTTAAAGAAGCCAGTTTCAAATCTTCCGGCACTAATTCCAAATCCAGATTTAGATTCAATCCAATACCTATAACGATGTATTCGACCTCATTGTCTTTTAGAGCCGATTCTACTAAAATCCCACATATTTTCTTGCCCTTTATAAGAATATCGTTAGGCCACTTGATTTTCGCCACTACTCCATATTGCTTCAGTGTTTCAAAAACACCTGCAGCGGCAACCTGTGTAATCTTAGACAAGTCCTTTAAATCGGTTTTTGGATATAAAACGATAGACATCGCTATAACTTTACCCTTTTGGTCATACCAGTTTCTGTTAAGCCTACCACGCCCCTTTTTTTGTGTGTCCGCTATAACACAACTGCCTTCAGCTATTTTCTCCTGCGCAAACTCTTTCGCCAAGTCATTAGTCGAAGTAACTTCATCATAATAAAGAACATTATCACCTATGATTACATGGGATGAGTCGATAATGAATAACTCCAGGATTTCTTTTGTCTCATTCCATTCATAAATATCCTCTTTAATCTTTTTACGGCCCTCATCAGTAATCTCAAAATACTTGCGCTTACCGCCTTTCGAATCACCATCCTGATCATAATAAGAAACAATGCACTCAGCTTTTTCAAGACGCTCCAAAGTCTTATATAACGTTATTTTCTTTATGGCAAACTTATCGTTCGTCTTTTTCTTGATTTCTTCTAACATTTCATAGCCATACATATCTTTATCGCTTAATAGGCTTAAAACGAAATTCTCCGTATGGCCTCTCAAAATATTACTATCCATAATTCATCTCCCATAGTATTTACAATGCGATTAGTATATCAAATATACCACTATTTGGCAACTATATACATGAGCCCATTATGGCTCATGAAACACTAAAGGTTTTTCATATATCTCTGCATTAACCGTTAGTCGTGAATTCATCGTACGCTCCTATTTTCATCCCGGTATATTGAGTTTGTATTATACTGGCAGCTCTTTCGCTAATGATGGAATAAAAATCTATAAGGCCATTGTATCAGCACTGAATTTTCTTTGCACAAAATCTGCCAGCTTACTCCCCTTCTTAGAAGTAGCGATGAAAAATGTACTCTCAATGTTTTTGTGGAACTGACGGTTTTCCAGGAATTTCCTTACTACCAGTCCACTGGTGCTACGCCTCAATAAATTGACTGTCTTGTTTAAACTGATTTTCCAACTATTTGTTCTATTGATATGCCCCTAATTTTCATTGATTGTTAAAACTCTAGACAAAAAAATACCTCCTAATTAGTTTGCAGAAACTACCAAGAGTTATACTTTGATCTTGTTTGACTGCTCAACTAGATTATCCACTAGCTCTGTATTTACGATGGTGATGTTTTTCTCTCATATTTTCATAATAAAAAACGCCACAACCCTTAAATCATAAGGTTTGTAGCGTTTCTTGGTGCAGGAGATGGGACTTGAACCCACACGACCTTTCGGACACTAGACCCTCAATCTAGCCTGTCTGCCAATTCCAGCACTCCTGCGAGGATTCGGTATAAAACCTATCTAATATTATACACATCCCAAGGGATAATGAAAGCCCTTTTTCTATTTTTTCGTCCTCCACCAGCGGGTGTTAGAGATTCATTACAGCATGTTTGCAACGGCATGATTCCTGGTTCAACGAAGCATCGCTAAAGATATCCAAAACACAACCAGTTATGCGTTCCTTGTTGTCTGCCATCGCCTCCATGATACCCTCATGGTCCATTTCTTCTTCACTCATGAATCCGGTACAATAGTTGGTGATAATGCCTATGGCGCTGTAGCACAGGCCCAGTTCCTTGGCAAGCACCACTTCAGGCACATTGGTCATGCCCACTACATCACCCTTGTTCCGATGGTAAAAATCAATTTCTGCCGCTGTCTCGAAACGTGGCCCTTCCGTACAAACGTAAACGGCGTTGCCCTTGATTTTCACATTATGCTTGATACTCTCCTTGTAGAAGCGCTCTACCATGTCATGACAGTAGGGTTCGGACATATCTGTATGCTTAACACCATCCTGCCCCTCGTAGAAAGTGATGGGGCGCACTTTGGTGAAGTCCATGAAATCGCGCATAACCACTATATCTCCAGGAGCGTACTCCTTGTTGCAGGAACCTACCGCGCAGGTTGCATAGACATGGGTAACCTCTAGCTGCTTCAAAGCCATCATATTGGCCCTATAGTTGATCAGGTGGGGTGGTACCGAATGACCCTTGCCGTGTCTGGCCAGAAATACGATTTCCTGTCCTTTGTAAGTAAGGATGTCCACCTCAACAGCACCATATTCAGTAACCACAGTTTCCTGCCTGCTGTCACCCTCTACTCCGTAGACACCTGTTCCCCCGATTATCGCTCTTCTCATCATTGGCCGCCTTTCTATCTGTTCTTAAAGCGTGCCGCAGCTAGGTCCGCTTCCGTCAACACTTCTTTTTCATTCATAGTCAGTAGTTCGTAATCCTGCATCAGCACCTGTCCGTTACAAAGTACGGTCTTCACATCCCCGGCCTGCGCCGAATAGATCAATGAGGAGATCAGGTTGAATCGGGGATAGAAATGTGGTTTGGACAGATCTATGATGATAATATCCGCCTTCTTACCCACAGCCAACGTACCAATCTGCGTTTCCAGACCCAAAGCCCTGGCTCCATTAATAGTACCCATGCTGAGCGCTGTATAGGCAGGTACAGTCGTCGCATCCTCTTCCACCGCTTTGTTTGCCAAAGCCGCCAGATTCATTTCCTCGAACATATTCAGATTGTTGTTGCTGGCCGCACCATCGGTAGCTACAGATACATTGACACCCGCCTGCAGCAGCTTTTTCACCGGGGCGAACCCGTTGGCTATCTTGAAGTTGCTGCCAGGATTGTTTATAACCGAGACATTGTTTTGCTTCAGGATCTCAATATCTTCATCCGTCAGGTGCACACAATGGGCTGCATATGTCGGGAATTCGAAAAGTCCCAAATCACGCATGTGCGCAATGGGTGTAGTACCATGTAGTTCCAGTGAACGTTTAACTTCGTCCCTGCTTTCAGAAAGATGGGTATGGATCCTAGTGTCCAGACCCTTGATAGTGTCCATGATATGCCCTATGTAGGCATCGTCACAGGTATAAGGTGCGTGAGGCGCGAAATCCACACGGATCAGACCGTCGTTGCTGCCGTTCCATTTGTGGTAAAAGGATAAGGACTCCTCGATCTTCTCGATTCCCTCTTCTCCCTGGCCTGTAATTCCCTGGGACAGATTGGCCCGGATACCGGTTTCTTCCACAGCTCTGGCCACGTCATCCATGAACATGTACATGTCTGCAAAGGTCGTGATCCCGGAGCGGATCATTTCCGCAATGGCCAACTTGGCACCCAGGTATACATCTTCACCGGTCAGTTTGTCTTCGATAGGCAAGATCGTCCCTTCGAGCCAATCCCAAAACAAAAGATCGTCTGCGTAATTCCGAAGAAGGGTCATAGCACTATGGGTATGCGCATTAACAAGACCAGGCATCACTATGCAGTCATCTGCAGAGATGACCTTGTCAGGCACGAATGTCTCATCTCGCCCTATGAATGCGATCCGGTCATCGACGATTCCGATATCCCCTACCTGAATTTCTTCACTTTCCATGGTCAGTATATTACCGCCCTGAATTAGAATATTCATCTTTTACTCCTATATCTGGTTCAGTGCCTGGTCGAAGTCCGCAATCAGGTCCTCGATTGACTCCAGTCCTACAGAGATGCGCAACATGCTATCACTGAGTCCGAAAGCTTCCAGTTCATCTTTATCATAACCACGGTGGGTCATGGAGGCCGGGAACTCGATCAAGGTTTCGCAGTCACCCAGGCTGACCGCAATTTTTGCGAGTCTTACTGAATTGATGACTTTTTTGGCATTCTCCAGACCGCCTTTCACCTCAAAGCTGATCATGGCACCGAAACCGTCCATCTGCTTCTTGGCAATCTCATGTCCCGAGAAACCCTCAAGACCGGGATACAGTACCTTAGTGACACTTGGATGATTCTCCAAAAACGCCGCCATCTTCCGCGCATTTTCCATATGTCGGTCCATACGGATGCTAAGGGTCTTCAGACCGCGGATCAGAAGCCAGGCGTTGAATGGGCTCATGACACCTCCGAATTCAGACATGAAGTCGAATTTGAGCTCCATAATGTAGTCTGGATCCTTGGATACGGCTACACCACCCACAACATCACCATGACCGCAGATGTACTTGGTCGCACTGTGGACCACTACATCGGCACCCAGCGTCAGTGGACGTTGCAGATAAGGTGACGCAAATGTATTGTCGATGACCACTTTGGCATCATATTTTTTAGCCAGATCACACACGGCCTCAATGTCGATGATTTCCAGATTGGGATTGCACGGGGTCTCGAAATAGATGACCTTGATGCTATGGTTCTCCAACAGTTCTTCCAGTACATCCAGTTTGGTCATATCCAACATCTTATAGGACATGTTGTAGCGCGGCAGGATCTTGGTCACCACATTGTAGGTGGAACCGTAGATGGTTCTGTGCACCGCCATCGTATCACCGGCTTCCAAAAAGGAAAAGAGCACCGAGCTGATGGCCGCCATGCCTGAGGAAAAGGCTACCGCCCCTGCCCCTTGTTCCAATACTGCCATACGCTTTTCGAACACCTTGAGTGTCGGATTATTGCCTCTGGTATAGACACAATCGTTACTTTCAAAAGACATGACCTTGTCGATGTGGTCCGTATCATGGAACACAAATGTGGAAGTCTGGTAGATCGGTGTATTCAGGGCATTTTCGGCGTTCAATTCATGGCTTCCGCCATGAATCAGTTCCGTATCAAAGCCATATTCTTTCTTATCCATGTTGCCTCCTAGCGCTGACCGTAATGGTTCAGGTAAAAATCTCTCATGCAGTCGACATCTTCTTGGCACAGAGGAACCACGCCGCCCAGCTGCATGGCGTAGATGGTTGCCTGCGCGGATTTCTCCACAACACCGACAATCTTCAGGACTTCTTTCAATGTGGGACCCACTGCCAAACAACCGTGGTTGGCCAGAATGGCTGCGTTGCGTCCTTCCAGCGCCTTAATGGCCGCTTCACCCAGTTCAGGGGTGCCAGGCAGAAAGTATTCACTGATCCGTACATCACCGCCGACAATCTGTACCAGATCCTCAGCTGCTGCCGGAATGGGTTTTCTGGCTAGTGCGAACGCAGTAGAAAAAGTGCTATGGGTGTGCATGACTGCCTTGACATCTTCTCTATCACGATAAATGGCCCCATGCAGATTATATTCAATAGATGGTTTAAGTTCCCCATCCACAATGTTCCCGTTAAAATCCATGATGACGATTTGATCCGGTGTAATGGTCTCATAGTCCACACCAGACGGCGTGATGGCCATCAATTCCTCGTTGGGTACACGGGCACTAATATTTCCCCAGGTACCTACGACTAAACGGCTCTCTAACATCTCCTGACCTGCCTCAACGACAAGTCTTCTTGTATCTTCGAATTTGATTGACATTTCTACTCCCTAATTTCCTTCCGAATAATAAAAATCAGGAGGGAAACTGAAATCAGTTTCCCTCCGAATCCAGTTACTGCATCCAACCTGCGATCAGCACCCCGATGGAGCCGATGCCGGCAATGATAACGACCATCTGGTTTCCAGCGGTCGAAGCGAATCCTGAGTACAGAAGTGCCTGTCCGCCGCCAACAGCAGCAGCCAGACCACCAATCAATCCAACCAATACCAGCAAGGTCATGGCGATGGCGCCAGTTCTGGTTTTAGCGGTGATGGCAGGTACATCTTCTTCAGGAAGAATGTCTGTCCACAACAGATCCCATTTCTTGATTCTGGGATAGAGTACGATGAGCAAAGGAATGCCCAATATGATGGATGGGATGGAGTTGTTCAGTGTGATGATGGATGCCAATGCAGCAAACGGAACCATACCCAACAGCTCGAGTCCCCAACCGATGAAGAGCCCGCAAGCTGCGGAACCAAGAATGGCAACCACGACATAAGCAATAATCTGCTTGGAGCTTTTCAGGTTCGGCTCCATATCGTCTTTGTTGACCATGCCCAGGTTTCTCCACAGTTTGTAAGGTACATAGGCGAACAGGAAGTTACCTACAAAACCGAACGAACTACCGATACCCAAAGAACCGAAGAAGTCTCCGATCAGGTTTCCGATAGCGGCGCCCCATGCACCAGCCGGTCCGAAGAGCAGACCCAATACTACTGGCAGAGCACTAGCTGGTCTGAACTCGGTGATACCTGGAATGAGCACGAAACCTTTGAAAGGAATCAGTACGGCAGCATAGATACCGGCACTCAAGGCGACCAAGACAACCATCTTGGTGTCTTTCCACATGCTAAACACTTCTTTCATACAAACTACCTCCTAAGAATTTTTTTGATTCTCGCGGACCTTAATAGAAAAATAAGTTTGAAAGAATCACGCAAAGAATCATTTATTTAAAGGATCACTCCTTTAAATCCCCCTTGCAGTTAGATGACGACGAACTTGAAATAGGTCGATACGGTAATCACTATCAGTGCCAAGAACAATATAGCGTAGTCACCCTTCTTAATGCTGATCTGTAAATAATTGGTGCGGTCCTCGCTATAACCGAATCCTTTGGATTCAAGCGCCATAGCAAAAACGTTGGTGCCCCGTATAACCGATATGATAGTCGGAATCAGGAGAGGAACGTATTTCTTGGCCCGCTCCAATAGGTTGCCAGAGTCCAAATCCAATCCCCTTGATTTCTGGGCCTGTGCAATCGTAAAGCTAGTCGCCACAATCATCGGCACCATACGTATGGCAGTAGCAAATGCGAAAGCGCCCCGGTATGGCAGTCTCAGTTTCACTAATCCCAAGCTGATCTCCTCAACCTTGGTCGAACTAAGAAAAATCATACCAGAAATAATCATGATATCGAATTTCATTCCGATGACGATACCGTAGAGGATTCCCTCCGTGGAAATGGGTCCCAGGATCTTGGTCGGACCACCATAGGTCAGTGACCAGAGCACTACGGAAAAGAGCGCGATCATCAGAAGGATGAAGCGGATGCGTTTCAAGTTGCCCAGCGTCTTTCCGGCCATACCATAGAGCACAATAACTAGGGTCAATCCCAGCAGGGTCGGCAAGGAATAGAACATCAGGGCGACGACGAATGAAGCCAGCATCACCAGCATCTTGGTCCTCGGGTCCAACCGATGCAAAAATGTATCATTGTCCAAGTATAAAAACATATCCATCGGCTAGCCCTCCTTCGTGCATCGCTTCAACTCATCGACAGACAATATGGTCTGTCCCAAGCGATTGCTCATATTCACAATATGCGGTGTCTTCAAGAAGGACTTCGCCAATTCCTCATCTTTGGAGAATACATCCCTGGTCTTTCCGTACATCATCATCTTTCCATCCTTGATGACTGCAACCTTGTGGGCATATTCCGACACCACCCACATAGTGTGAGTGATCATGATGATGGTGTGTCCCTGCTGGTTCAGCTTCTTGACCAGATCCATCATCTGTTTTTGCTCCTTGTAGTCCAGTCCGGTAGTCGGCTCATCCAGGATGATCACTTCCGGTCTGGCGGACAGCACGGATGCCACGGCAATCCGTTGCCTCTGTCCTTTGGTCATGGAGAACGGATCCTCCTCTTCAAAGCCGGACATGCCTACCGAAGCCAATGCTTCCTTGACCCGGATATCGATTTCTTCCTCGCTGCAGCCCCGGATTTTGGGACTAAAAGCTATTTCTTCATAGACCGTATCGGAAAAGATCTGGTGATCCGGATTTTGGAATACGTAGCCTACGTGTTTGCCGATTTCAAAAATGGAGGTGCTAGTGGTGTCAAATCCCTTGACTGTCACCTTACCCGCAGTAGGTGTCAGAAGACCGTTGAAGTGTTTCACCATCGTAGTCTTACCGCTGCCATTATGGCCTAGTATGGCTACGAACTCACCGTCTCTGACCGAGAAGTCCATACCGTTCAACGCTTTGTTCCCATTGCTGTATACATGCTCTAATCCTTCAACGTGAATCAGTTCCTCGCCGTAGGATTCCTCCCGTTTAGCATCTGCATCAAGGAGCTGCTTGTATTGCTGCTCATCGAAAGCGCAACCTAGGGCAGTGAACTGCTCTACACCTTCTTCCGGTGTCAGCGGAAGGTCTGCTTTTTCGACGCCAAATTTTTCTTTGAAATACTTGGGAATCTGAAGGGACATGATGCCCAGATTATCCATGACCTCGATTTCCCGCAGGACATCCCTGGGCTTGCCATCCCGGAGGATCTTCCCTTCCTGCATCAGGATCAGGCGGTCCGCATTAAGCGATTCCTCTGTTTCATGTTCGATGATGATCAGTGTGAAATCCTCATCCGCATGCAATTTGCTGGCAATGTTGAAAATCCCAATCTTACCCAGCGGATCCAAGTCAGTCGTCGGCTCATCCATGCAGACGATCTTGGGATATGTCGATAAGACGGAACCGATGGCCAGGCGCTGTTTCTCCCCCCCGGAAAGAGTGGATGGCTGTCTGTTCTCCATCCCTTTCAGGTCAACCAATTCGAACATCTCCAAGATACGTTTGTGGATCTCGTCCCTAGGCACTTGGAAGTTCTCCGGCCCGAATGCAATCTCCAGTTTGGTATTCGTGGAGAAAAGCTGGGATTCGAAATCCTGGAACACCAGGCCGATTTCCTTGGCCATGGTACTCACATTGGTATCCTTGGCTATATTACCGTTTACAATCGTTTCCCCCTCATATTCACCGCGGTTGAAACGAGGCACCAATCCATTCAGGCACTTGGCCATAGTGGATTTCCCTGCACCACTCGGTCCCATGACCAGAACAAACTCGCCCTTGTCGATAGTCAGGTTCACATCAGACAGGGCTTTGCCTTCCTTTTGGTCCTTGTACCGGAATGACAGATTCTTTAACTCAATAATGTTTTCACTCATCGGTTACTCTCCTACTCTTTCACAACACGCTCTATCGCTTCCAGATAGGGTGGACGTAAAATGCCTTTTTCGGTAATGATTCCCGTGATGTTCTGCCAAGGTGTTACATCAAATGCCGGATTGTATACCTCGATGCCTTCAGGAGCGAAACATACGCCTTCGATATGGGTCACTTCCTCGGCACAACGTTCCTCAATCTCGATATCCTCACCGGTCTCTGTCTCTACGTCGATCGTGCTGATGGGTGCCGCGATATAGAAGGGTACTTCATATACCTTCGCAAGCGCCGACAACATGAACGTTCCAATCTTGTTGGCTGTGTCTCCATTGGCAGCGATCCGGTCCGCACCCACGATGATCAAGTCTATTTCCCCGTCCCTGATCAAGATAGCGGCCACGCTATCCGCTATCAGTTTGGCCGGAATTTTTTCCTGCATCAATTCCCAAGCGGTCAGACGGCCTCCCTGCAACCTTGGTCTGGTTTCATCCGCATAAACGAAGATGTCCTTACCGTCGTAATGAGCCTGTCGGATCACTCCAAGCGCCGTTCCGTAACCGGATACAGCCAAAGCTCCGGTATTGCAATGTGTAAGTATGGTGGCTCCCTGTGGTACCACCTCGGCTCCGTTCTTGGAAATCATCAGGCTGGTCTCGATATCCTCCTTGAGGATCGAGTCCGCCTCTTCCTTGATTCGCCTTACTATCTCGGTGTTCCTGCCTCCAGCCTCGATGATTTTGCGCATGCGTACCAAAGCCCACTTCAGATTGACAGCCGTAGGTCGTGAAGCTTCAAGAAAATCACACGCTTCCAGAAGGTTTTTCTTAAAACTTTCCAGGTCCTGCGACTCGAACTCCAAAGCCGCCAGATAGACTCCGTAGCCAGCTGCATCCCCGATTGCTGGGGCGCCGCGCACGACCATCTCCTTGATGGCATATTCCACCTGCCGGTAGTCCCGACATTCGAAATGTTCAAAGGAAAGGGGAATCTTTCGTTGGTCTATCATTTGCAGCACATCATCTTTAAAGACAATGGTTTCAATGGTGGTTTGCAACATGGTCTTCTCCTTAAACTTTATTATGACCGCACGCGGTTGATGTTGAATTTGATTACATTAGGATTAAAATAATCCAAACTGTATATGATCGGGGTGCGGTTTCGGTCGTAGTGTATTTGGGTTAGCAGTGTCAGCAGCATGCTGTCTTCGACTTGTAGTTTATCCAGCATCTCGAATGTGGGTCTGGCTGGTTCGATGCTGGTCGTTGAAGACTCGATATGGATCCCGTACTTTTCACCGAGAAACGTGAACATCGATTCTTCCTCTATACTGGTGGGTACTTCCTGTAGATATTTGAATGGTATGGTATCGACGCAATAGGCGGCGAACCGATCATCTGCCAGACGCATCCGTTTGAAGGTCACGACCTTCTCGTTCTCTTCCAGCATCAGATTCTTCCTTACTTCCTTGTCAGCATCCAGAAACTCAATGCCGATCCAGCGGGTACCCGGCGTCAGGCTGGCTTTGCTGATGGTAGTCGTTATGCTTTCCAACCGTTCTAGACCGCTTTCCATCTTAAATGGTCTGCGATTTACAAAAGTCCCCTTGCCTCGGACCTTGTATATGATCTTTTCTTGTTCTAGGATTGTCAAAGCTTCACGAACGGCATAGCGGCTCATCGAGAACAACTCCATCAACACAAGTTCGCCTGGCAGCGCCTCATGAGGTTCAAGTTGTTCGTTTAAAATATATTCAATGATTACCTTCTTGGCCTTTTGGCTCTGATATTGGGATGATTTTTCCATAATTACCTCTTTTGTAGGACAAGATGCTGGAAAACAAGCACTTACAGCAACTACTTGTCTGACATCTATTTAAGAATAGCACTCACCATCGCTCTTGTCAATCGAACATGTCATACAGCAGGCACAAAAAAGACCGTCAGTTTGACGGTCCAGACTTAATACTATTATGTTCTTCTCCACCATCTGCTGCGTAGTACCAAATAGGTTATATACCCTAGAAAACCACCCAGTGTATTCAGAATCACATCATCTACATCGGTCACCCGGAAAGACAGTAGTTGGGACATTTCTATGGCCACGGAAAAAAAGGCGACCGCCAATGTTACCTTCCACCATCTGGGTTTTTCGAGCAGGAAGGCCGCATACAAGCCAACAGGAATGAACAACAAGATGTTACCCAGGATGTTCACATTGAACGCGTCCGAGCCCGGTGTGTAGCGGTGTATGGTCTGCAGCGGTGTAAGATTGATATATTGAGGATCAAGAAATTCGCGCCAGCGATCCAAAGGTAACCATCCACCCCGGAAAGCCATGGGGGATACCAGCAAGATAAGCAGACAGCAATAGAGAAAGAGCAGCATAAGGCCTGCCTCTTTGGCCAGCCCGTAATGACGCTTCCTCAGCACGCGAACGCCTATGCCCAGCGTGTATACCAATATCAGGCCCAACAGAACGCTTGCAGCACGTCCCGTAAGTGTCCCACTCATTTCCAGTAAGATAATGTTCATCATTTTTCAAGCAGGAGACCCCCACCTCTTAGCATAGGCGTAGGTGGGGGAGGAATGCGTGCCGCACTCTTCTATCCTGTTTCCCCTTTCTTAAAGTTGCAATAATCAATGGCTGCACTGCCAGATCGGCTAGCCATTGAAGCAGTCTCTCTGTAAGTCTTGTCTATCATGAAATATTCAAGTTCTTTCAACAGTTGTCCCGCAAATAACTCAGCGAGCATATCTCTATGAAAAAATTGAGATTTAACGTATTTTTAGCGCTATATAATTTGCATGACTCTTCGAAATATTATATAATATATACAGCATAGTCGTATTCTGACGGGAGGTGAAACCATGCAAATCACACTCACTGCTAAAATCAAAATACTGCCTGTGGGAGATCAGATCCATATGCTCAAGGAAACGCTTGACGCCTATAGGGCAGGATGCAATTTCGTATCCAAAGTCGTATTCGACACTAGGAACCTGGCCCAGACCAAACTGCATAAGGAGACCTACCGGTTGCTCAGGAATGAGTATGGGCTGAAATCCCAGATGGCCCAGTCCGTGATGAAGACTGTCATTGCACGTTACAAGTCCACCAAATCAAATGGTCATGAATGGTCTCTCGTGAAATTCAAGAAACCTGCGTACGACCTGGTTTGGAACAGGGACTACTCCTTGAAACCTGGAACACTCTCCCTAAACACCCTGCAAGGCAGAATCAAGGTTCCCTTTGAAACCAAAGGGATGGAACAGTATTTCGACGGTTCCTGGAAATTCGGGACCGCCAAGCTGGTCAACAAACGTAAGAAGTACTTTCTGCATATCCCGGCAACCAAGGAAATGGATGAGACTTCCTTGCTGGATATAAAACAGATAGTAGGTATCGATATGGGACTTAACTTCGTGGCTGTCTCATATGATTCCAACGGGGAGACCTTGTTCTTTCCCGGACGCCATATCAAAGACATAAGAGCCAAGTTCCAGAAGGCCCGCAAAACCCTGCAGCAAAAAGGGACTCCTTCTTCCCGTAGAAGACTGAAAGCCATCGGTCAGAAAGAAAACCGTTGGATGACTGATGTAAACCATCAGGTATCTAAGGCACTGATTGACCGATGTGGGAAGCGCACCCTCTTTGTCGTAGAGGATCTGAGCGGTGTCCGTAAAGCTACTGAGCGCGTCCGTAAGAAGGATCGGTATGTATCCGTATCTTGGTCATTCTACCAGCTCAGGTCCATGATTGAGTACAAGGCAGCCCTGAATCTGTCCAAGGTCATCGCCGTGGATCCGGCTTATACGTCCCAGGCGTGTCTTATGTGCGGACATACTGAAAAAGGAAACCGCAATAAGAAGACGCATACCTTCTGTTGTAATTCCTGTCGATACACATCCAATGATGATCGCATCGGCGCCATGAATCTTCAGGCCAAAGGAATCGAGTACTTGGCTGAAA
>DAOUPV010000124.1 GCA_030625965.1 Clostridia bacterium | reverse complement strand
ATCCTGTGTCTTGTCTATGGTATCTTGCACTGGAACAAAGGGGAACACCCCCACGACATCGAGGAAGAACTCGATTGGGAAAAAGAGCAAGTGCAAATTGACGACAATCTCTAGGAGGTAAACCATGTTCATCAAAATCACCGTTACCGTCATCTATCTGGCTATCGTAGCCTGGTTGGGTATGCTGGGTTACAAGCAGACCAAGGATTCCACCGACTATCTGGTCGCCGGAAGACAGATCCACCCCTTCATCATGGCCCTTTCCTACGGCGCCACCTTCATCTCCACCTCGGCCATCGTTGGCTTCGGCGGACTGGCCGGCGTATTCGGCATGGGTCTGGTCTGGCTCACATTCTTCAACATATTCCTGGGTGTATTCATCGCATTCATCTTCTTTGGAAAACGCACCCGGAAAATGGGCCACAACATGAACGCCCATACATTCCCCGAGTTCCTGGCTCTCAGATTCGAATCCAGGTTCCTGCAAAAGTTCATCGGCCTTGTTATCTTCATATTCATGCCAATTTATACGGCGGCCGTCATGATCGGGGCCTCCAAATTCATTGAGAATTCGCTGAACTTCGACTATCACATAGCCTTGTTCATCTTCTCAGCCATCGTAGCTTCCTACGTGTTCTTCGGCGGTCTGAAGGGCGTCATGTATTCCGACGCATTCCAGGGTTCCCTGATGTTCGTCGGTATGGCCATCCTGCTGATCGCAACCTACATGAACCTGGGTGGCATCGGCGCGGCCAATGCCAAGCTCACAGCCATGTTCACCAATCCAGAGGTACTGTCCCAGATTGAAGGTACCATGGCTGCCGGATTCGCCGGTTGGACGAGCATGCCTGAATTCCTATCGACCTACTGGTACGTGCTGGTCACCAGTATCATCCTGGGTGTAGGCGTTGGCGTATTGGCCCAGCCTCAGCTGGCCGTACGTTACATGAGCGTCAAGAGCGACCGCGAACTGAACCGCGCCATCCCCATCGGTGGTATCTTCATCGCCATGATGACAGGTGTAGCCTTCACCGTTGGCGCACTGAGTAACGTATACTTCTTCGAGAAGACAGGAAAAATCGCCGTGGCCTACGCGCAAGGCACTGACAATATCATTCCCATCTTCATCCAGGATTCCATGCCCGAATGGTTCGTGACCGTGTTCCTGATTATCATCATCGCGGCCGGGATGAGCACCATCTCCTCCCAGTTCCATACCATCGGATCCAGCGTGGGACGTGATCTCTTCAAGACCGACACCCACGATCCCAAACGGGAAATGTTCATCACCAAATCCGGTATGCTGATCGGCGTACTGGCCACCATCTTCCTGGCCTACACACTGCCGAATGTCTGGGAAGGCGCTATCGCTATCTCCACAGCCATCTTCTTCGGTCTGTGCGCTGCATCCTTCCTGCCCATGTACGTAGGTGCACTCTACGTGAAGAAAATGCCCAGGAAAGCAGCCATCGGCGGCATGCTGTCTGGCTTTGTGGTCTACATGTTCTGGATCTGCTTCGTGCACGCCAAGGAAGCCGTAGTCATCGGACTATGCCAGGCCATGTTCGGCGTACCGGTGCTCTTCAGCAACTCATTAGCGGTTTTAGATCCCATGATTCCGGGAATACTGGTTTCCAGCATCGTCACCATTGTGCTGGTTAAGACTTTACCCAGCGATGTAAGCGAAGAAAATATCTCCAAAGTCTTCGAAGGTGTAGGACTGAAAGAAGCCTGATCCTGCACTTCCTTCAAGGTAAAATGTACTGCTTGAAATTAAAAGAGGTCCATGGGAATTCCCATGGACCTCTTTATTACTCTAACTGCATGCTCTGGGTCGTCTAGAGCATAGATATCGTGGCATCATATTGCTTTTCTGTATCTCTGTTTGCTACTCCTCGGTTTGTCCGGAACAGTCATCTCAATAAGCCCCATATCAAGTGCTGGATTAAGATAGTTGCTACGAAAGGTCGGCCTGTGCTTTATCTGCACTCTTTCCATTAGTTCCTTCGCAGACAGTGTTTCCTCGTCAAATACCTCCAGCAGCCTCCTGACTTGGTCGGACACTTGTACGCCAACTTGTACGGTTTCCTGCAATGCCACAATCACATCGAGCAGCGCCTGCAAGATAAACTCGATAAACATCCCTAAGTCTGCTAGCCGATCACATTCCCCCAAAACCCGATAATACTCTTCCTGTCGTTCCTTGATTATAGTCTCAACAGGAATCCATCCAAAAACCGGCTTCCATCGTGACAACAACAGCGTCTGCCACATACGCCCCATTCTTCCATTTCCGTCCGAAAAAGGATGACTGAATTCAAATTCATAGTGGAAAACACAGCTTCGTACCAATGGATGCACATCCATAGAAGCCTTCAACCAATCCAATAATTCCTTGATCAACTCAGGAACTCGTTCGGCTGGTGGTGCCATGTGGACAATTCTATCTCCCGCAAAAACACCAACACCGCCACTGCGGAATACGCCGGCTTCCTTGGTAAGATCTTTCATCAAAATCCTATGTGCCGCAAGCATGTCCTTAACCGAATATGGATCAAACGACAATACCTTTTCATAGGCTTTGAAAGCGTTTCTGACCTCACAGATTTCCTCCATGGAACCCAGTACCCTTTTCCCGTTTACAATATCTGTCACCTGTTCAATAGATAGTGTGTTATTTTCTATGGCCAAGGAAGCCTGAATCGTCTTGACTCGGTTGGCCCTCCTGAGTCTGGGACTGGAATTAATGCTGTCTGTTATGCTGATCTTCACTATTTCCTCGGTTATTCTTGAGCATAGAACTACGATCCTATCCGTCAAGGTATATGGCGGTCTATATTGGTAACGATCCATGGCTTATTCCTCCTACTTGTTCTATTGTACCGTACAAGTAATAAATGCTCAAATTCGAACTTTATATGGTCAACGAATTGGAAATCCAGTTCAACCGAAAAGGCAAACACCAAGAGCCTTCTCGCAAACGCAAGCTCCATTCAGATTTACTGTAGATGGCACCTCGTACCAGCTAAAACACGAAGAAATACAGAACAACCTGCAAAGATTGCAGACACCCGTCATTTCACAATTCCAAAATCTTCAAAGAGCATAGCGACGACGGATTAATCCGCATCTTCAACAACAAGACGGAAATCTAGTGCAAATAGAACCAAAAGATGCCCCTTCCGGATTGCAAACAATCCAGCAAGGGCACACTCATTTAAAAATTCTTTATCTACGCATCGTTTATCTATTCGATGATACCACCACCGACCACAATATCCCCATCATAAAAGACAACGGATTGGCCGGGTGCCACCCCTTCCTGTGGTTCCACACATTCCACCAATACATGCTCCTCATCCAACGATTTAATGCGCACTGGCACTGCCTCCTGGTTGTACCGTATCTTGGCAGACAACTCAAGTGGTTCTTGGAGCTTCTCGATGGCGATCCAATTCAGATCTGTTGCCTGAAAGCTACTCTGTCTAAGCTCGTCGCGGGCACCCAGCACCACCTGGTTCTTCTCCAGATCCTTGGCCAGCACAAACAATGGATGTTCATGAGCAATGCCCAGTCCCCTCCTCTGCCCTATGGTGTAGTGGACGATGCCCTTGTGCCTTCCCAGAATATTCCCTTTGGTATCCACGAAATCTCCCGGTTCAGACTGACCACCATGGTCCTTGATGAAATCCCCATACTGCCCCTGGGTCACAAAACAAAGGTCCTGGCTGTCGCACTTCTTGGCGTTGATGAATCCCTGTTCCTCAGCAATGGCCCGTACTTCGGTTTTATGCAGCTCTCCCAGCGGGAACCAGAGTCTAGATAGCATCTCCTGATCCAGATGGTAGAGCACATAGCTTTGATCCTTAGTAGGATCCTTGGCCTTCTTCAGCAGGTATCGCCCTCTGTCCTTGTCGTATTCGATGCTGGCATAATGACCCGTCGCAAACCGGTCGAAGCCCAGTCCCACACCTCGCTGCAACATCTTGTCAAACTTAATGTAGCGGTTGCAGTCGATGCAGGGGTTGGGGGTCCTGCCCTCGGCATATTCCTTTACAAACCGATCGATCACATGGTCTTCAAAGTAACGAATAAAGTCCCATACGTAAAAGGGCATGTCTAAACGATTCGCAACCGAACGCGCATCGGCGGCGTCGTCTTCCGAACAACAGGACTTTTCACTGCAATCGCAGTAATCCGTTTTCCTGACCAGCTTCAAGGTCACGCCGGTACAGTCGTAGCCGGCCTGAACCGCCAGATAGGCAGCCACGGAACTATCCACGCCGCCACTCATGGCGATCAACATTGCATCATTCATCATCTCTCCTCCTCACCTCACTCAGATTGAAAGAGTTTGGTGGACAAGTAACGCTCTCCGGTGTCCGGCAACAGCACCACGATATTCTTACCCTTGTTCTCGCTGCGGCCAGCCAACTCTGTGGCAGCGGCCAAGGCCGCACCAGAG
>DAOUPV010000007.1 GCA_030625965.1 Clostridia bacterium | reverse complement strand
TCATCAATGACTGGGAATTTAGAATGCTTGGATTTCTCCAGGATTTCTTTCACATCTTCCAGGTTGCTGCTATTTATGAATTTGACCAAGTTCTCTTTGCGCATGATGCTTTCAATGCGGTTGGCCAGGTTGATGACTTTGGTGGCATGAAAAGTATCATGGTTTGTGATGATGATGTTGACATAGTTCTTCGATGCCAAGTCGAAGAAGTGTGGCGGTAAGGCCTTGCCGCCAGTAACGATAATTAGTTCCACGCCAATCTCTATGGCATGAAGGATGATTTCATGGCGGTCACCCACGATTACGATGGATTTTTCATGCAGAATCTTCTCATCGATGATGGTCTGGGTATGGTAAGACATGACAGCGATTTCCCCATCGATTTCTTCCTTGATACGGGTGTAAGGTTCTCCTTCCAAGGTATAGAGCATGTTATCGTAAACGGTGGAGATCTTCATCAGGTTGCCATCGGTGCCTTTTATCAGACTCATGGCCACATCATACATGGTCATGATTCCCCGCAGGTGATTGCGGTCGTTCACGATGGGTAGTGTGCGTACATTATGTTCCTGCATATGGCGGTAGGCATGGGCGACAGAATGGTGTCTTTCCATTGCTGGGATTTCTTCGTAGTCGAGATCTTCAACCTGTACTTTTACATCGCCTAAGAGCTCAGGTATCGGGACATCAAAACGTTCGAAGACATAAGCACTTTCCTTATTGAACGGTCCCAGGCGGTAGGGTGTGGCATCTTGCCCCAGCAGGTTTTTCAATGTGCTGAGTGCCGTGGCGGCCACGACGCTGTCTGTATCCGGATTCCTATGGCCGAATATCAGAGTCTGCGGTTTTCTGTTTCTCATGGCAATCCTCTTTTCTAGTATGTGTCCTAATATTTTACCCGAAAGTACCATGCAATACCATGGAGAAGCCCGGAAATCAGGTAAATGTTTCTCAAACGTTTCTAAAGATAGCTCAACCGAACTGCAATACGGAGCTAGCTGTGGAATCATTTGTGGCTAACAGAATACATGGACCTAGCTGTTGGGGTTGTTGATGCGGATGCCCGTTGATTCCCAAGGATATGACGAGTTTAAGTAGTCGGAAGTGATAGTACCGAAGCGGGACCTGGATTGAGAAAGAGGATAACACGTGCTACAATAATCTAGAATCCATTAAGCGAGGAGTACTACATGTTTGTCATCACGGACCTATTACAATTTATAGAAACAGCCATCATGATTTCCATGTTGTGCTTCAGCATATTCTTCTATGTGAAGACCAAAGACGAACTGGTGAAAAGGAACCTGATCGTTCTCATTCCCGTCGTCTTCTTGTTCGTTATGCTCTACATCTATGACTATTTCACCACCCAGTACGTCCATCTGGTGGAAGGACCGTTTGACTTAGAATATACCTACGCCGTATTCTCCGTGGCGGTGATGGGTGCAGTCACCGCCATCGTCAGCCTTCTGACTCGGTATGGCATCGGGCTTTTTCCTATAAAACCCTATATCAAGAAAATAACCTACCGCGTTGTGGTGAGTTTCATCATCGTGGTATTCATCGGGACGATTGTGTCCTTCATGTTCTATTTCGGCAATGATCTGCTGGGTGCCATCGGTGCCGCCATCAACTTCTACTATCCTTTGACCTCACTGGGCGTATTCATCATCTCTGTGATTTTGGTTATCCAGTACCGGAGCATTGAAGAGCCTAGGGACAAAAGACAGGCCAGGGCTTACATCATCGCCTTCGCCCCCCAAATCATATATACACTTTTGGATGTGCTGATACTGCGCAACTATGTTTTGCAGCTGACCCACCTGTCCTATACCGTTTTCGCGGTACTGGCATTCTACAATATCAGCTCGCACGTATTCATTAATTACGAACAGGAGGAGATGGATCTTCCTTCTGAGGCGGAGTTGATGCACGCTCTGGGACTGACGAAACGAGAATGCGAAGTGGTGGGCCTGTTGGTGGTTGGCCTATTGAACCGCGAATTAGCGGAAGAACTGAATATATCCGAAAATACGGTTAAGACCCATGTGAAAAGCATCTACCGAAAATTAGGAGTATCCAACCGCCTTCAGCTGATACATCTGTTGAAAACCCAGAGAAACGAAGCTCACCTAGAAGGGTGAGTAGGAGGGGTGAGCATTTATACCCTCTAAATCAGGCAATATCATCCCCTTGTGGGATGTTTTTTTTTGCTTTTATTGCGTACCATATTCTCAAGAGCCATAGGCTCCGAATAAATCGAAGAAAAGAGGAATCCATGTCTGTAAAAATCGTTGCTGATACTTCTTGTGATACCAGTGTGGTGGACAACAAGCTGGAGAGCCTGTTGTTCGCACCATTCCAAATTACCATCTGTGATGAGGTATTTTTAGATACCGAGAAAACTCGCACCCAGATTGTAGAGGCTATGGATGCATGTCCGGAACCGGCCCGTACGGCTTGCCCTTCTCCTAGTGATTTCATTCAGCGTTTCGAAGGCGAGGATAAGGTTATATACGTGATTTGCATTTCTTCTGAACTGAGCGGTACGTATAGTAGTGCCATGACTGCCAAGAACCAGTTTTTGGAAGACCATCCGGATTATCAAGTTTATGTTATCAACTCTCTTAGTGCTTCGGCGGGAGAGGCGGCAATCGCTCACTTCCTGCTGCGTCAGTTGGACAGCGGTGAGACCGACTACCAGGAAATCGCAGATCGTGTCCAGGCGTTTGCGAATACCATGAACACCGTCTTCGTTTTGGAAGACTTGTCCAACCTGATGAAAAACGGTAGACTCTCCAAGGTGCAAGGTATGCTGGCCAGCCTTCTTAACATCAAACCCATCCTGGGCACCAACGGTAAAGGTGAAATCGTGATGGTCAAGAATGCCAGAGGAACTAAGAAAGCCTTGAACGAGCTCTACGCTATCATCAAGGAACGAAGTGCGAAGATGGACCCCAGCGAGAAGGAAATCTTCATATCACATTGCAACGCCCCGGATAGGGCGGAGAAGTTGCGGACCCAGATTGAGAAAGGGATTCCATTCAGGGCTATCCACATCGTGGAAACCAATGGGCTCAGCACAGTTTATACGTCCGACAAGGGGGTAGTGGTTGCATTCTAAGTATTGCTTGTCCCTAGGCTTGAGGATATAATGATTAGACTACTTATCAGAAGGGGACATCATGCTAGGAACTATTGTCAACGTTTTGGCCATCATCGCGGGTACGGTGCTTGGCCTTATTTTTAAAAAGGGAATCCCTGAAGGATCCAAGGAGATCACCTTTTCGGCCATCGGCCTTTCGGTCATATTGATCGGGCTCAAGATGGGAATGAAGGGAAGCAACGAACTGATTTTGATCATTTCCTTGGTGGTTGGCGGACTGATTGGGGAAGCCCTGGGCATCGACAACCATCTGAATGGGTTGGGAGAGAAGCTTTACAAGATTGCAGGAAACAAGGACAGCACATTCATACAGGGTTTTGTCACCGCCAGCCTGATCTATTCCATCGGGGCCATGGCCACGTTGGGACCGCTTGAGGCAGGTCTGAACGGCAACTACCAGATCCTGTTCGTCAAGTCGACGCTGGACGGTATCACTTCCATAATACTGGCTTCGACCTTCGGCATCGGGGTTGTTTTTTCCATCCTGCCGGTATTTATCTACCAGGGCTTGATCACTTTGTTCGCTGGCATGCTGGAGGGCATCCTGACTGAGACGGTCATCACCTACCTGAGCGCCACCGGAGGGCTATTGATCACAGCCATCGGTATTAACATGCTACTCAAGAGGGAGATCAAGGTAGCCAACCTGCTACCGGCCATCGTGGTATCGGTGGTTGTTACGCTACTGGCGGTTGCTTATTTTCCGACTATGATTTAAACCGGCTACGGCCGGTTTTTTGTTGCAAATGAGACGGATATGATACAATATACTTGGAGGTATCTTATGAAACTCAATGGGAAATTTACAATACCCCTGGTAGTCACAGGCGCGGTGCTAGCCTTTTTGGTAGCTTATCTTCTTTTGTTTTGGGATGTCTTCCAAACAGAACAAGAAGGACGCTTCCTGATGGTCATGCTGATACTTCTCATTCTTGTGATCATGGTGCTGGCGGTCCGTGTGCTTATTGAGCGGATCCGGGAAATCAAGGAGGAAGATGATGATTATCGTAACTATTGATTATATTCCAGGCAAGGAGTTCGATATTTTGGGCGTAGCCAAGGGAACGGTCATCCAGTCCAGGCATGTGGGCCGGGATATCATGAGCGGCCTGAAAACCTTGGTAGGGGGAGAGCTGTCCAGCTATACCGAGATGATGAATGAGGCCCGGGCCAAGGCCACCCAACGCATGGCGGCCAATGCCATCGAAATGGGGGCGGACGCAATCATCTGCATGCGCTACGCATCCAGTGCGGTCATGCAGGGCGCAGCCGAAGTATTGGCCTATGGCACAGCCGTAAAACTGAAGTAATGAACCGGGGCAACCCGGTTTTTTTATGCCTTTTGTAAATATTGACCTTAACTGACCAAGGGGATATAATGGGCATGACGTATAGGTTAATATGGTGATATTGCATGAACAGATAGAGAAAGGAGACGCTATGGATCCCAACAAAATGACTCAGAAAGTAATAGAAGCTGTGAACAACGCTCAGGCAGTTGCCCGGGAATACGGACAGCAGGAAGTAGGAACAGAGCATCTGCTCTATGCCATGCTCAACCAGGAAGGCGGCTTGTTCGCAAGTTTCCTGCAGGGGATGGACATCCAGCCATCAGAAGTACGAAACCGGTTGGATGAGATCATCGCGAAACGCCCCAAGGTCTCCGGGCCGGGCGCGGGCGGCAAAATCTATATCAGCCAGGAACTTGACAGTGTACTCAGACAGGCCGAAGAGGAAGCCAGGCTGTTGAAAGATGAATATGTCTCGGTGGAGCATGTTCTGCTGGGTGTCATAGAGAAAGCGGGTGGGGAGATCAAGCACCAGCTGAATGAACTGGGTATCGATCGAGAACGCTTCCTCAAGGCCATGAGCCAGATCCGGGGTACCCAGCGCGTGACTTCGGACAATCCGGAGGCCACTTACGAGGCCTTGGAGAAATACGGACACGAACTGGTCAAGGCCGCCCGAGAAGACAAGCTGGACCCGGTCATCGGCCGGGACGAGGAAATCCGCCATGTGGTGCGTATTCTCTCCAGGAAGACCAAGAACAACCCGGTGCTGATCGGGGAACCGGGTGTGGGCAAAACGGCCATCGCCGAGGGGCTGGCCCACCGGATCGTACGAGGTGACGTACCGGAAAACCTGAAGGACAAAAAGATATTCTCGCTGGATATGGGTGCCCTGATCGCTGGAGCTAAGTTTAGGGGCGAGTTTGAAGAACGACTGAAGGCTGTATTGAAGGAAGTTAAGGATTCTGACGGGGAGATCATTCTCTTCATAGACGAGATCCACAACATCGTGGGGGCCGGCAAGACCGAAGGCAGCATGGATGCAGGCAATATGCTCAAGCCCATGTTGTCCAGGGGAGAGCTGAATTGTATCGGGGCCACCACTCTGGATGAATACAGGAAATATATAGAGAAAGACAAGGCGCTGGCACGCCGCTTCCAACCTGTGCTGGTGGAGGAACCGGATGTGACGGATACCATCAGCATCCTGAGAGGTCTGAAGGAACGCTTCGAAATATACCATGGCGTCAAAATCTTTGACAGCGCGTTGGTAGATGCGGCTGTGCTATCGCACAGATACATCAATGACCGATTCCTACCGGATAAGGCCATCGACCTGGTTGACGAGGCCTGCGCATTGATCAAGACCGAGATGAATTCCATGCCCAGCGAGATCGACGATGTGCGTCGTCGGGTCATGCAGCTGGAAATCGAGGAAGCAGCCCTGACCAAGGAGAAGGACGAGAGTTCCAAACGCAGGTTGTCTGAATTGCAGAAGGAACTGGCCGATCTGCGTGAGGAACAAAGCGAACTGCTGGCCACCTGGGAGAAAGAGAAGCAATCTCTGGGCGCGGTTAAGCGATTGCGCCAGGAATTGAACGAGGTGCACCAGGATATCGAGAAGGCCGAGAGGGAATACAACCTGGACAAGGCGGCCGAACTGAAATACGGCAAGCTGCCTGAGCTGCAGAGGAAACTGGATGAAGCTGAATCCACGGAACAGCAGAAAGGTGAACTTCTGAAGGAAGCCGTCGATCCAGAGGAAATCGCTCAAATCATCTCGCGCTGGACGGGTATCCCTTTGAGCAAAATGCTGGAAGGTGAACGCGAGAAGTTGCTAAGGCTCGCGGATGTCTTACATCAGCGTGTGGTAGGTCAGGATGAAGCGGTGGATCTAGTGACCGATGCGATCCTGAGAGCCCGGGCTGGCATCAAGGATCCCAGCAAACCTATCGGCTCATTCATCTTCTTGGGACCGACGGGTGTGGGCAAGACCGAGCTGGCCAAGGCCCTGGCCGAGAGTTTGTTTGACGATGAGGACAACATCATTAGAATCGACATGTCTGAATACATGGAGAAGCATACGGTATCCAGACTGTTGGGGGCTCCTCCAGGGTATGTGGGTTACGATGAGGGAGGACAGCTGACTGAGGCGGTACGACGCCGTCCCTACAGCGTCATACTCTTCGATGAGATTGAGAAAGCTCATCCGGATGTATTCAACGTATTGCTGCAGATTTTAGATGATGGCCGGGTGACAGACAGTCACGGGCACACCGTGGATTTCAAGAACACCGTCATCATCATGACGTCCAATATCGGATCTGATTATCTGCTGGAAAATGAGAGTGAGACTGAGATTCCCCAGGAAATCAAGGAGCAAGTCGAGGGGGCCATGCGTCTCAAATTCAGGCCGGAGTTCCTGAATCGACTGGATGAGATCATTCTCTTTACGCCATTAAGCCATGGCCAGATCAGGGAGATCGTGAAGCTCCTGATCAAGGATCTTGAGAAGCGCTTGACCGACAGGCATATCAGCCTTACCTATGATGAAACTGTGCTGGACTATCTGGTGGAGAAGGGTTACGACAGGGTATACGGAGCCAGACCGCTGAAACGCTACATACAACGAAATCTGGAAACTGCGCTGGCCAAGGCCATCATCTCCGGCGAGGTGGTGGAGGACAGTAGCGTCAACATCCAAGTTGTGGGTGAGCATATCCAGGTAAGAAGTGTTTAGGAGTATACAAAAACCAAAAAAGGCCGAGTGGAGCTCGGTCTTTTTACGGGCAGGGGACTTAGAAGGGAACTAGGATTCTTTCTGCGATTACAGTGAGCAATCCGAGGGAATACCATCAAATTTGAAGCGTGTTGAAAATCAAGCTGTATCAGTAAGCACGAATGCTTACGTACGCATGAAGAAAGAAAAAAGCAGATTGCCATAACTGGCTATCTGCTTTTGCATGCTCACTTATTGCTTCTATTATCGTTCGCCCAACACAGCTTCCACAGATACCTCTTGGCCGTTTCGAACCAAGGTGAGGTTTACCGAAGCTCCCACGTCCTTGGTTTGTATCAGTTCGATCAGGTAGCTCATGCTGGTCACCCGGGTATTTTCGAAATGGGTGATGATATCGCCGCGTGTGATACCGGCTGCAGCCGCGCCGGATTCCGGTTGGACCTGCTCAATGAGCACACCTTCCGGGACATCGTAGGATTCCACTTCTTCAGCCAGGATATCCCGGCCCCAGATTCCAAGATGGGGTCTGGTGACCTTGCCGGTATTGATCAGTTCCTCGATGATGGGCTTGGCCTCATTGATGGGAATGGAGAAGCTCATGCCTTCCACTTCCTGGTCGGCGAATTTGAGCACATTGATACCGATGACCTGGGCTTGGCTGTTGACCAGCGCACCACCGCTGTTGCCCGGGTTGATGGCTGCGTCTGTCTGGATCAGGATCATGGTCTTGTCACCCACATAGATTTCCCGGTTCAGCCCGCTGATGATGCCTGAGGTCACGCTGCCTGCAAAACTGACTCCGACCGGACTGCCGAGGGCAACCACCAGTTCTCCCACCTGTAAGGTCGAAGAGTCACCGAAGGTGGCGGCAGCCAGATTCGTTTTTTCAATCTTAATGACTGCCAGATCACTCAGTTCGTCTGCGCCGATGATGCTGGCGGGCCACTCTGTCTGGTCCTGCAGAACCACAGTCAGGCTGTCTGCGCCAGCAACTACGTGGTTGTTGGTTATGATATAGCCGTCGGAACTGATGATGATACCGGAACCTGTGCCTTGGGCCTGTTGCAGGCTGCCGAAATCATCGGTGTATTCCCCGATGCTCTGAATGGCCACGATGCTTGGTAGTGCTTCTTCAGCGATCAGTATCGCTGGCGAAACGCTAATGCTGTTTCCAGTTGGAATGACAGACTCTTCCTGCTCAAGCGCAAAAGAGCTTTCTTCTGTAACCGCGGGAGAAACTGGAGGTTCCAATAGGCGGCCTGTAAAGCCGTAGCGGCTCTCGACCACCATACCAGAGATAAAGGATGCGATGAGTAGGAAGACGATGAATACGGCAATCGTTGTCTTTACACCCTGTTTCTTTTTCAGAATCTGATTCTCCTTATAGCACAGGAAGTCTTGGTATTCTTCATGAAAGCTTTTTTCGTTTTTGATTGGTTCCTTGGTTTCCTGGTTTCGGTTATTTTGTGTTGTATCGATCATGGGACCACCTCATTTCGTAGAAATACATGAATTTGCTGATGCCATGGGGCACCATTATTGTAGTGAATACGTGTATACCAGCTCCTGCTAGCTAGGAGCGCATCATCCAGATTGGATCAAACAGGGATACGGTTCATAGTGCTTCTTTTTTCACGATATCATTTTAACAGTTGTTTGTGAAATTTTTGTGACAAACTTAATGAAAGAGTAGGGATAGGAAAAAAACAGTTTTCTGATATAATAGGTGGAGAAAACAATGGAGGAGAAAAATATGGAAAACAAAAACCCAATTATGACCATCGAAATGGAAAATGGTCAGATTATCAAAGCAGAACTTTATCCTGAAATCGCACCCAACACGGTTCGCAATTTCGTCTACCTGATCAACGAGAAATTCTACGATGGTATAGGATTCCACCGTGTGATTCCAGGTTTCATGGTTCAGGGCGGGTGTCCCAACTCTACCGGTACTGGCGGCCCCGGGCATCAAATCAAAGGCGAGTTCAGCCACAACGGCTTCCCCAATGATCTGATACATGAAAAAGGTGTGCTCTCTATGGCCAGAACCAGTGTGCCTGATTCTGCTGGCAGCCAGTTCTTCATCATGGTAGAGAAATCACCCCACCTGGACGGAGAATATGCCGGGTTCGGACGCGTTCTCGAGAACATGGAAGAAGTGGACCGCATCGTGAGTTTACCCAGAAATCATAGCGATCGTCCCAACGAACCCCAGGTCATGAAAACTGTGACGGTGGAGACCTTCGGTGTGGAATATGAGAAACCGGAAATAAGCTTGGAGTACTAGGAATATTGGAAATGAGAAGCCCCCACTTTTTAAAAGCGAGGGCTTTTTTGTTTCAGGTTAGTTAGTCGGTCGGGCTAGGGTTTTTCACTTGGCGGATGATGGATTCGATCATGCCGATGCGGTTCAGAGGCGTAACCAGGTATAGGCCGGCCACATGATCCTTGATCTGGTCGATGGTGTCCATGGCGATCTTGATGCCGCACGTTTCCGCCTCTTCCCGAGTTTGCTCTCCATGGAAGCGTGAGACGATTTCTTTCGGCAGATGGATACCTGGGATCTCGTTATTCAGGAATCGGGCGTTCTTGTAGTTGACGATGGGCATGATACCAGCTAAGACGGTGAAATCGCGGTTCAGTCCTTTATCAGCCAGGTAATCGATGACCCGTTGCTCATAGATGGGTTGGGTCATAAAGAAATCAGCCCCGAGGGATTTTTTTCTCTTCATGCGATCCACAGAGCGATCGATGTTTTTGACATTCAGGTTTAGAGCTGCACCCACTTGGAACGGATTGTCTGAAAATACAGATTCGTTCATGGATTGGACCAACTCGATCAGCTTGAAGGAGTTCAGGTCGAAGATGGAAGCCACTTCGCTGCGCTCTGCCTGGGGTATGGGGTCCCCGGTGAGCAGAAGGATGTTGTTCAACTCCTCGATATAGGCCCCCAACAGGTCTGATTTCAGGGCGATGGTGTTCCGGTCCCGACAGCAGAGGTGGGGCAGTGTACAGATGCCGATATCCCGCTTGATTTTGGCTGACAGGGCCAGGGAATTGGTCCGGGGACGGCCCAGGGGTGAATCGGAAAAGGTTATGATGTCCGCACCGGCTTCCTTTACCCTTTTGGCCATATCCAGTACGGTCTTTATGTCCGCATCACTGGGGGGCGGTAGCTCCACGGCGATGACAAATTGCTTATTTTTGAGTTTTTGAGAGAAGATGTTGGCTTTCTTCTGCTTTACCGCTTCCGCCGGTCTGCTCTCTTCTTTTTTAAGCTCTGCTGAGGGCTTCTTTTTTGTTATGGCCCGTTTCAGCAATCGGATATGGTCCGGTGTGGTGCCGCAGCATCCACCGAGGATCTGTATACCCAGGTCGCGCATCTCCAGCATGATTTCCGTGAAGTACTCCGGATTCTGGGAATAGATGATCTTTCCCTCGATGACTTCCGGGTAGCTGGCGTTGGGAACGACGGAGAAATAACCGTCAGGCAGTGTCAGCTTTTCCATATTGTGGTAGAGATGAGTCGGACCGGTACCACAGTTGAAGCCCACCGAATCTACATTGCTGTCTCCAGAAACATCCTCGAGGATGGATTCGGCAGAATAGTCCCGTACGGTATAACCATTGCTGCTCAGCGTGAAGCTGGCCATGACGAAGGCTTCCGGATTACGATGTTTGATGTAGCTGGCCAATTCGTGGATATAGGCCGGGGTGGAGAAAGTTTCAAAATTGAAAACCTGACAGTTTTTTTCTAGGAAGCAGTCGATGATGAAATAATATTCTTTCAGGGCTTCCTCAAAGGATATCTCCTCGTTGCCCATCATCTCCGGCAGGGGACCGATATCCGCTGCAACATCTTTGCCATATGAACGGGCCTCATCTGCAGCCAGGTCATAGGCGCTTTGGAGCATCTGTTTCAGCTCAGGATGGGACATTTTCAGCTTGTAGCTGTTGGAGCCGAAGGTGTTGGTGTTGAGGACATCGGCGCCTGCCTGCAGGTACTCCCGGTAGATGGCGCGCACTTCATTCGGGTTCTCCAGGACAGCCAGATCGACTACCGGCATCTTCAGTTCGTTGCGTAAATTATAATAGGTTCCCATGGCGCCGTCGAGAATTAGTGTATCTCCGCGTCCCAAGATATTTTTTAAGTTCATTTTTTATCCGACTTCCTTTGAATTCTTGCATTAAATTGATTACAATAGAAGAACATACCTTTGAATCTGTAAGGTCATATCATTATAGAGGATATTCATTGGCTTGGAAAGGAGCAACTTATATGAAAGGAAAAAAAGCACTGATAGGTCTAGGAGGCCTACTCGTACTGTTTTTCATACTGCAACTGGTCTCCCGTTTCTTCGTTCGCTACAACTGGTTCGGGGTATTGGGATACACCAATCTTTACACGACACCAATTTTCATGAAGGCTATTCTTTTCGTAATTTCGACGATTCTCTACTTCTTCTTTTTACGCTATGCCATTGTGCATGCCATCGGGGTGTATGAGAAAGCCAGGAAAGAATACATCGACATCCGCAATCCGATGGACATACCCTTCATGCAACGCAAAGAGCAGCTCCAGGTCATCAACCTGAAATTCCTGGAAACACCGGCGACCCTAGCCAGCCTGCTGTTCTCCATCGTGTTGGGACTTGCATTTGCAGCCGAAGGCTGGATGAAAGTGATGGAGTTCCTTAAAGCGGAACAGTTCGGTGTTTCGGAGCAGGTATTCAATCTGGATGTCAGCTTCTATCTGTTTAAGATGCCGCTTATGGAGTTCCTGCTGCAAAAAATCGGGGGCATCATCCTGCCGGTATTCTTCTTCTCGGCGCTTTTCTATTTCGTGACCGGGCTGATTACCTTCAATCCTAGAACCAACCCCAAGTTCTCCATGTACGTGGGAATCAGGAAGTGGTTGGGTTCTCTACTTTCGCTGAGCTTCCTGGTGTTAGCGGCCAATAACTTCGTGAGCATCTTCGCCACGATGTACTCGCAGCGGGGTTATGTTTATGGCGCAAGTTATACTGATATCCATGCAGCCATTCCGGTTTCACTGGTACTGGCAGCGGTCGCGGTCATAGCGGCTGTATCCTGCCTGATTTATCGCAAGAAGCAGAATTTCAAGCTGCTTGCTTTCCCGGCAATGCTTTATATCGCCGTCTTCCTATTGGGTACGGTCACCATGACCATTGTCCAGTATTCGGTTAGCAACAACGAGTTTGCCAACGAGAAACCTTACATTGAGCAGGAAATTATGTTCACCAGGCAAGCCTATGGCCTCAATAATATCGTAACCAAGGAGTATGGCGGAGCGGAGACGCTGAGCTATGCAGACCTAATGCAGAACAAGGACACGTTGGACAATGTGCGTCTGAACGATCCGGAACCTCTGCAGGAAGTCATTTCTCAGCAACAGGGTCTTCGGTACTACTACCGCTTCAATGATATCGATGTCGACCGCTACATGGTGGATGGAAGACTTCGGGAAGTGCTTTTATCACCCAGGGAAATCTCCCAGAGCGCGCTGACTGAGAAGGCGGGGACCTTTATCAACCTGACCATGCGATATACCCATGGTTACGGCCTGGTAGGTACCTACGCCAATGAAATGAACCGCAACGGCTATGCCGACCTGATTCTTAAGGACATCCCGCCCGTAACGACGGTTGAAAGTCTGAACACGGTGGAACCCCGAATCTATTTCGGAGAACTGACGGACGACAGGGAATACGGCTATGTAATCGCCGGCAGTAAGACCATGGAATTCGACTATCCCAAAGGCGACAACAACATGGAGAATTCCTATGACGGCAGCGGTGGACTCAGCTTTGGCGGCATCAACAAGCTGATGCTTTCCTTCTATTTCGATACGCTACGTTTCTATGTGACCGGTGAGATCGACGATAACAGCAAGCTGCTGATGATTCGTGATATCGAGGACAGGGTTAAGACACTGGCTCCGTTCCTGGCCTACGACCAGGATCCGTACATAGTGATCCGCGAGGACGGAAGTCTCTGCTGGATTCTTGACGCCTATACCTATAAGACTGGTTTCCCATACGCTTCACCCTACGGCAATTTCAACTATATCCGTAATGCCGTCAAGGTGACCATCGATCCGTATCACGGTGATGTGGACTTCTATGTCTTCGATGCTGAGGATCCGGTCATCAAGACCTATGCCAACATCTTTCCGGATGTATTCCAGCCCAGTGCAGAGATGCCTGCGGATTTGGTGACGCATATACGCTATCCGGAGGACTATTACGCGATCCAGAGCAACATGCTCCTCAATTACCATGTTGAGGACCCCTCGGTCTTCTACAACAAAGAGGATACCTGGAATGTCGCCAAGAGGGCGCTTGAAGGTGGTCTGACCGAGAACATCCATCCCTACTATGCAGTGATGGCTCTGCCGGACAATCCGAATCGCACCGATACGGAATTCGTTCTCAAGATGCCTTTCACACCAGCATCGAGGGGCGATCAGCCCAGGAACAACATGGTGGCCTGGATGGCAGCCAGGTGTGACGGGGAGAATTACGGAGAATTGGTACTTTACAAGCTACCCAAGAATGTTGAGGTCCAAGGACCGCTGATGATCGATTCTCTGATCGACCAGGACACGGAGATTTCAGGCAAGCTTTCCCTTTGGGACAAGAGCGGGTCCAAAGTCATCCGGGGCAATCTGATTACCCTGCCTATGAATGGAGGTTTCATCTACGTCGAACCCATCTACCTCAAAGCTGAGCGGGAAGGCTCTTCGATTCCTCAGATGCAAGCCATCGTATTCGCAGTGGGCAAGGAACTGATCATGGTGGAAACCAACGAACTGGATGTAGCCATCAGGGCCTTCTTCCAGGGACAAGTGCCGGATCGGCCTACCGTTCCCACGGATCCCGACGACCCGACTGTACCATTGGATGAGAACCGGCTCAGGACGCTGGTTGATAATCTGAAGGACAACATCCAGGAGCTGGAAGATCTGCTGGACCAGTTGGATGCAGATGCTGCGCTGTCACTGGAGGTAGATGTTACGGACACTGAGACAGAGACGGTCTAAGAGAATTGAATAGAGAATATTAAGAAGGGTGCATTTCATCAAGCGATGAAATGCACCCTTTACTGTCTATTCCCGAAATTGTATGTCCAGTGCTAGCGGCGTAGGAAGCGCTTCGACCGTCGGATATGGACTATAGCCCATAAACCTGTGACGATGGATAATGTCAGCACGGCGTAGATTAGTTGCGTGGATCCTGGCAGATCGGCCAGCATCCAAACTCCCACGAACAGGAAAAGGGGTGAGAGCATGAAATGAAGCTTGCCGACGAAAGTGGAAAGCGCGTCCATGTCGTACGTGTCCTTTTTCTCTTGTGGCATTACGAAATATCCCTTGATCAGCCAGTAGACTTGGCAGTATTTAATGAGATAGCCGATTAGAACCAGCAGCAAACCTGCGACCCAAAAAATCATATAGTAGATTTCCTCGCTTCCTTAGTTGGCGTAGAAGTCCAGTGTATTCATGTATTCGGCTAGGTCCATACCCAGGAATGGGACGATGTTGATACCCATGAAGCCATTTTCGGAAACGTTTCCCATTTCGTCAATCATGTGGTAGGTGACGTCATCGAGCACGATACTATGACCATCCGTAAAGCTGTAGGCTGCCTGATAGCTATTAGGGATTGCCAGATTCCCGGTTTTGTCGACATAACCCCATTGACCGTCTTTGAGTACCGGGGCCAATCCATCAGAGAAGTTGCCGGCATTCTGGAACGGACCTTCGATGGTCACGGTCCCTTCCTTGTTGATGAAGGAGAGGTCTCCGTCGATCGCCTGGAGGGCTAGACCTTCGGAGAAAGAGACTGCCAGTCCAGGTAGCTCGATGACTACACTACCGTCCCGACTGATGAAGGAGGCGTTTTCGCCGCTGATTACCAGAGCCAGACCTTCACTGAAGGAATAGGCTTTGTCGTAATCCAGACCGATCGCCACATTGCCTTCACGGTCGATGAATCCGTAGCGGTCATCCTTGACCACCAGGGCCAAACCACTTTCATAGGGTTCGATGTAGTCGTAGCTGGGTTCTACCAGAAAGGTACCATCCTGGTAGACCAGGCCAAGCATGTCATCTTTGACAATGCGGGCCACGTTGCCTTCAAAGGCGAAAGCATACTGGAATTCTGGTGCTATGACCATGTCCCCGTTCTTGTTGATGTAACCGAAATTACCGTCCACCAGGACCTTTGCCAAACCTTCACTGAAGGGATAGGCATGGTCATAGGCAAAGTCGATGAACACTTCACCCATCTTATCGATGTAACCCCATTGACCATCCTTGCTTACAGGTGCGAATCCTTGAGAAAAGGGAAGTGCTTGATCATAGGCTGGCTCGATGGCGATCTGTCCGTTTTGGTCGATGTAGCCCCAAAGGCCGTCCTTGGCCACGGCTGCTCTACCTTCATTCAAGCTCATGATGCCCAGCAGTAGGGGGGAGTTGAGGTAGGCCAGATCGTAAACTGGTTCGACGATGTATTCTCCGGCGGGATTCACAAATCCCACCAGGCCGTCTTCATTGACTGCGGCCAGCAGGTCAGTATCAGGAGCATTGCTGCAGCCAGCCAGCAGCAGCGGTATCAGCAAAAGTATGAGTAGTAGGCGTTTCATAAGATTCCTCCGTTTAGTCAGTTTGTTTGTTTTACTATTGTACCTCTTTTTTTGTCAGAGGTGAGCGTTTCGGTTTGTAATCAGGAAAGTTTTTTCTCGGTTTGGGATACACTGGCCACCCCGGAAAGATTGAATCGGTAGAGAATGAAAGCTGATAAAAGCACAATCGCTATACCGATCCAGGACCAGAGATCCGGCATCTCCGAGAGGACCAGATTGCCCAGCAGAGCGGAGAAAATTACTGTGGAATAGCCGTAGATGGATATTTCACCTGCTGGAGCATATTTGTAGGCGGTGGTGATGAAATACTGTCCGCCCAAGGCGAACAGGCCGAAACCGGTTAGCGCCAGCCATTGATACGTCGTCGGTGCCTGGTACTGTATCAGGGTCGGTGGCAGGCTGACGATGCAGGAAAACAGGGAGAAAAAGAACACGATGGTCAGCGGTTCTTCCTTACCCTTGAGGAAGCGCACTACCACGTAGGCGCTACCGGCGAACAGGGCGGAAGAAAAGCCTACTAGGGCTGGCAGGGTGTCAACTGTGAAACTGGGTTTGATAATCAACAGCACCCCGGCGAAGGCAGCCGCCAGGGAAAAAAGATGCTCCCTGCGGATGGTTTCCTTTAGGAATATGGCAGCCAGAACCATTACGAAGAAAGGAGAGAAGCGGTTCAACATGGTGGAATCGGCCAGATGCATGTGGCCGAGGGCATACAGGTTGGTCGCCACACCCAGTGTGCCGAAGATGCTCCGGATGATCAGCCACTTACGGTGCTCTTTTTTGCCCAATGGTTTCGCGCCATTGTACCAAAGGATTGCGCCCAGCAAGATGACACCCAGTAGGTTGCGGAAGAATAGCTTCTGGGCGACCGGTAGGTCTCCGGACATCTTCGCCAACAGTTGCATCAGGGCGAAGGAAAAGGAGGAGACCAGCATCATGATTATGGCTTTTGGTTTGGAATCTTGAGTCATAGAATCACTTTCTTTTAGAAAAATATTTATGGCAATTATCCATGAAAAGAGTGCAAATCTTCCTATTATCTTTTATCATGAAAGTAGTATCTTGAATGCAGAACAGGAGGGCACATGATCAGTAACATCACTGGCCGGTTCGTTCCGGTAATAATCATCCTATGCGCTTTGTGGGTCTTTTTCAACCTCAGCAGTCAAAAAAAATTGAAAAAGGAAAAAGAAGAGCTTCAGCGGCGCTGCGCCGAGATAGAAGAATGTCTGGGACGCAGGAATACGCTCTTGCATGCCGCCCAACGGGCTCTGCCCGGAGGATTCTATGATATTCGATTTGCTCCGGATGATCCGGCCGGATTTCTGTCGGGCAGATGCGAATCGATAACATGGAGCAAGGCCTTCCATTTAAGGAAGCAAGGGTATTCGTCTGATTGGTGGTTGGAACGGGTGCATCCTGAAGACCGCGGCCCCCTTATGGACGCCTGGCAATCCTTTTTGTCACGAAATGGTGGCGTAAATACGCTCTGTTATCGCATGTTGGACGGGCGTGGCATTTACAGGCGGATTCTGACCTGCCAGAACTATCCTGAAACAGATGAAACAGGCGTTATGCTTCTTTCCGGAATGGACATGGACATTTCCAGCATCTACTGGCATCAGGATAGGGAGGGATTCGACCAGGTTCTGGCCAGAGCATTGGTCAATTGTCAGGATGTGCTGGCTGCCGTAACTGATAGCCGGGGGGAATTATGCTATACCAATGATCTGGTGCAACAACATCTGGGCTGCAAAAAGGATGAATTGCTGGGCCAATCTTGGGATAAGATCATTTCGGAAGTGAAAGAGCAGACCTGCCACGGGGATAGGCAACGGGACCATTTCCCATCTGTCTTCGGCGGTCCCAGAAGTGTGCGCTGGTTCTGCAATGATATCCTTAATGAACGAGGTGAGCGTGCTACTCTGTCGCTGGGAATCGATTCCACAGAAATCGAGGAAGCCAAGGAAGAGATCAATCGCCTCGCCTATTACGATGCATTGACCGGTCTGCCCAACCGGGAGAGGATGTTCTCAGATTTGAGGGACGTCCTGCGGAAAAACCAGGGGGACGTGGCCATGCTTTTCATCGATCTGGATGAATTTAAGGACATAAACGACGTGTTCGGTCATGATATGGGGGATGAAGTGCTTCGTACCTTCTCCCAGCTCCTGAGCATAGCGATGGAGGAATATCCGGTATACCGACTGGGCGGTGATGAATTCGTCTGCTTGGTCCACTCCTTAAATGTGGAGGCTGAAGTAAAACGTATGGCCAAGCGCATTGTTCAACTGCTGCAGAGCCCGGTATCGGTGCATAAGAAAAGCTATTATCTTTCGTGCAGCATCGGTGCGGCCTTGTACCCGGCGCACGGCACGGACGAGAAGGAATTATACAAGGCGGCGGACATAGCCATGTACCATGCAAAGGAGAAAGGCAAGAATAGGTTATGCTTCTACGACCCGGAGCTGACCAACCAGGCCTTGTACCGCATCGCCATCTCCAGCGATATCCATAAGGCGCTTCTCAAGAAAGAGTTTCGCATGGTCTACCAGCCCATCTGCACCAAGGAGCGTATTTACGGCTTTGAAGCATTGATTCGTTGGAAGCATCCTGTGTTCGGCAACGTTGCTCCTTTGGATTTCATCCCCCTGGCCGAGAAGAACGGAACCATCGGGGAACTGGGTTACTGGATTCTGGACCAGGTCTTTTCTGATATAAAGTGCTTCCATGACCAGGTCGGTGAGCAACAGACCTTCTTTATCAATATCTCAGCCAAGCAGCTGAGGGACAAGAAATTCGTATCCAAGGTGAAGAGAAAGCTATTCGAGAAAGATATCGATGCCAGATTTGTGATTTTCGAGATTACCGAATCCACATTGATTGAGGACTTCGAGGGATACAGGAACATTTTAATGCAGATCCGTGCGTTGGGAATCCGTATCGCATTGGATGATTTCGGTACAGGCTATTCCTCACTCAGCTATCTGACCAAGCTCCCGGTCGATATCGTGAAGCTGGACAAGAGTTTCATCGACAACGTCTCCTTACAGTCGGAGAAGAAGCTGGTTCATAACCTGATTCAGCTTATTCAGGATTACGGCATGCAGACATTGGGGGAGGGAATCGAGACCCAGAATCAGTTTGAGGAACTGAAAAAGTTACGGTGCTCCTATTTTCAGGGGTACTATATGAGCAAACCCAAACCACCCAAGGAATTGTGGAAGGATATGGGATTACTGAATTGACTGACGAGGATGGAATATGGAACAAGGCAAGGAAATGAACCAGGATGTGCTTCAGAAAAATCCTAGGTTACTGCTGATACAATACGCGTTACCCAGCATGATCGCCATGCTGTCCACCGCGTTATATATCCTGGTGGATGGTATATTCATCGGAAATTTCGTGGGCGCTGAGGGCCTGGCGGCCATCAACCTAGTTATGCCGGCCTGGAGTCTAATGTCTGGTGTAGGGCTGATGCTATCCGTCGGAGGAGGGACTTTGATTTCCATCCGGCTTGGACAGAGTGACCAGGATGGAGCAAGACGTCTTTTCTCCATGGTGTTCACTACCCTGATGATTTTTGCCGTTGTGGCTTCTGCATTGACACTGGGCTTCATCCGACCGATCTCTTATCTGCTTGGAGCTACAGAGGAAATTCTGCACCACGTCATGATCTATATGCGCTATATTACCTTTTTCATGTTCGCATATCTCACCAATTATTTTCTGGACTATATGCTGCGGGCTTCCAATCGGCCAAAACGTGCCATGCAGATCATGGTGGCGGCGTCTTCACTCAACATCCTGTTGGACTATGTGGCTATAGTAGTCTTGCGCTGGGGAGTCATGGGTGCAGCCCTGGCATCGGGTCTGGCCCAGACAGTAGCTTTCGGGCTCTTGATCTGGTCGCTTGGACATTGCGAGATGTGCTATTCCTTCAAACCGAAAAGGATTTCAAAAGAACTGCTTCAGCGTGCACTGTACAACGGTAGCTCGGAACTTTTCACAGAGATCAGCTTTGGGGTTTCCACACTAATTTACAATCTGGCCCTGATGCAGCGCATCGGGGTGCTAGGGGTGAGTGCCTTCGCGGTAGTCACCTATATAAATGTGATCCTGGCCTTTTTGATTTTCGGATTTGCCATTTCCATGCAGCCTCTGATCAGCATCAACTATGGAGCTGGACGCATGGACCGTGTAGCCTCTATATTGAAGACAGCCTACCTCTATGGATTCAGCCTGGTGGCTTTGGCCACGTTGCTGATTTTCACCCAAAGGAGCTTTCTTGTGGGTTTGTTCCTCAGTGGACAACCGGAACTGTTCACGATGTCAGCCCACGCGCTGGGCATTGTGACTCTGAACTTCATCTTTATGTGCGTCAATGTGATCAGCTCTGCTTATTTCACGGCCATCGAATGGGCTGGAACGTCGGTAATCATCAGTGTGCTTAGGGGCATGGCCTTCACCTTCATCGGTGTAAAACTGTTGCCCATCTTCCTGGGGACGGACGGAATCTGGTGGACCAGTCCATTCACGGAATTCTCAACCTTGTTGGTAGTGGTACCGCTACTTTTGTGGAATGCCAAGAAGATGACAAGGAGGGAGGAAGCGAAATGAAAGTATTTAAGAGAGAAGAAAAGAATCCGGAAAAGCAGACGGAACAGAAAACCTACTATCCGGATGAAATACACTTTGAGGGGAAACGCATCCGGCGCTACCGGAGGCAGTATTCTGAGAACAAGTTCCTTCAGAAAATCAAGTCGGCGTTCGGGTTGGCCGGAAAGAAGGTCGTCTATCTGGCACTGCTGCTCTACTACCTGCTGACAGACGGCAAGGTGCCGTTCAAGACCAAGTCCATCATCATGGGGGCCTTGGGATATTTCATCCTACCATTTGATCTGGTGCCGGATATTACCCCGATTGTGGGCTTCGGAGAGGATTTGGGCATCCTGGTGGCCGTTTTCCTTGAGGTGCAACAGCATATATCCAGTTCTATGCGGACCAAGGCCAGGACCAAGGTGCGGGAGTTGTTTAAGGAAGAGACAACGGATGAAGAGTTTGATGATTTCGAAGGGTAGAGAAAGAAAGAAACAGATAAGGCAAAAAAAGGCACGAGCTTCGGCTCGTGCCTTCATTATTGGTGCATACCAACACCACTTGTTATGGCTTCTTCTTCTAACTTATGAAATACCTGGTCATACTCGGTATCTGGTTTGTAGGTCTTGGCTTCGGCATAGCCTTCCTTAAGCAGCCTGGCGTTAAACATCTCATTTTGTATGTTGTCCATGTCCGAGGTATCTTCTACCTGACTGAGCCAGAGATATCGCAACAGCCGTTCGTGCTTGTCACGGTCAGATTGGTCTATTTGCAGGTAGACGATAGTGCCCAGGGGTAAGGTCTCCTTAGTGAAGCGAGAGGCTTCCGCACCGTATGGCTCGGCATTTGTGTAAGGCCCGTCCACTTCCGGGGTGTCAATCCCAATGAGACGGACGGTTTCCTGCTTGCCGTCAATTGTAACCACTATCGTATCCCCGTCTACATGTTTGGCGATGGTGGCCTGCATCAGATCCGTTTCAGGCGGTGGTCCCACTACCTGGCTCAGGTATCCGGCTAGCAATACGATTAATGTAATGATCAAGCGCAAAAGCTTTTTATTCATGGTATACCTCGTTGTTTTCTGTATTGTAGGGTGAAATATGACAGGCGTCAAGCAAGGAGATACGATCCTAATGTGTATGCACAACGACAGAGTAAAGCATCCTGGGGATTCTTGGCCGCTAATTTTCACCTTTACAAAGAAGTTATTATGGCGTAGAATACGGTTAGTTTGATAAAGGGGTGCTGACTACGGTTGGCTGAGAGGCGAAAGCTAACCCTAAACCTGATCTGGATAATGCCAGCGTAGGGAAATAGCAAGATCTTTTCCCCCTATCGCATATCCGGCGATAGTTTTTTTATTCCCATTTTTGCTTTTTTATTTAAGAAGGAGGAAAGATTGATGAAGAATGTTAGAACTCTAGTAGAAGCGGGCCTGATGATTGCTTTGGCCCAGGTGCTGAGCTATGTGACCTTGCTCACGATGCCCCAGGGTGGATCGGTTACGGCGGGCAGTATGGTACCAATTTTGTTCTTTGCGCTCCGCAGAGGATGGAAACAAGGCATGATGGCCGGTGCGGTATACGGCACGTTGCAGTTCATCTTAGGACCGAAATATTCATTCCATGTTATATCACTGTTGTTCGACTATGGAATCGCCTTCGCCGCTTTGGGTCTGGCCGGTCTGATTCGTCCGACCAGCAATGTGAAGATCGCCATAGGGGCTGCCATCGGGGTGCTCGGACGTTTCGTCTGCCACTTCATTTCCGGTGTAGTCATCTGGTCCATCTATGCGGAGGGTGTCAATCCATACCTGTACTCCCTTGTGTACAATGGCAGCTACCTGCTGCCGGAGATGATCATTTCGGCGCTGATCTTGATGCTCATCTACCTGCCGGTCAGCAGGAAACTAGACCAGCAACGATAACGGAAAATGAACAGGGGAAGAGCCAGGGCGTAAGCCCTGGCTCTTCCCTGCTTTCATAGTACTCAATAGTTTTGTTTTAGTTGGATGGGAATTCGGTAACACGTTCACCGTTCATGAACTCGTCGAAGATGGCGATGGTAGCTTCCTTGTCTTCAGCGGAGATCAGATCATCATTCCAGGTTCCGAAATACTGAACGCCGTCAGCGATTCCGTAAGGAGTAGATTTCCCTTCGAATGTTCCGTCTTCAATCGTATCCACAATATTACTGATCAGAGTAGCGATGGACTGGTAGCCGGAAGTGATGACTACGTCCGGACCGAGTACGGACATGTCAGCGGACCAACCGATGAATTTAACCAAGCGGTCGGCTTCTTGGCTGGCTTGGATGGCACCTGCATCACAGGCGTCTCCAACACCGTAGATAATGTCCACGCCCGCATCGATTTGGCTGATGGCCGCTTCTTTGCCGGCAGCAATATCTACCCAGGAACCGGTGTAGGTTACCAGTACTTCTGCATCGGGATTGACTTCCGCGATGGCTGCTTTGAAGGCTTCCACGTCAGCTGCGATAGTCGGAATTTCCATAGCGCCTACGAATCCGACTTTGTTGGTTTCGGTCATTCTGCCGGCCATAATACCGAGCACATAACCCATCTCACCAGTCTGGAAACTGGCAGAGGCCACGTTGTCGGCTACTGCCATACCACCGATATTGATGAAGTAGGTATCTGGGTAGTCGGCAGCCACAGACATGATTGAGTCTCCATATTCGAATCCATGTCCGATGATGACACTGTAACCTTTTCTAGCATAATCGTTCATGATGGATTGCTGGTCGTCCTGCTTCACGTTCTCAGTGTAGCTGATTTCGTAGCCATATAGAGTTTCCAGGTTCACAAGGCCCTCATAGGCCAGCATGTTCCAACCACCGTCATTAATCGGACCGGAAGTCAGAAGCGCAGCCTTCATAGGCTCTTCGGTAGGTTCTTCAGCTGGCTCGTCACCAGGCTCTTCAGTTGGCTCTTCTGCAGGTTCTTCTGCAGCCGGCGCACAACCAGCAACCATGGAAATTGCAAAAATCAAAACCAAACCTAATGCTAACATTTTTTTGAGACTCATAAAACTTTACCTCCCCGTAAATTAAAAAGTCTAGTCGCGGACCATTGTCCACGGTATAACACATTCGACGCGTATTTCCGTTATCCTTTAAAGTGACTAAAATTTAAACAAAATCTTCATCGCTTTCTGGTTAGAAAGGTCTTCAAAGGCCTCTCCCCACTGATCTATGGTTCGATCATCGGAAAGTAGGGGTTTAACGTCGATCAAACCCTCAGACTCTAATGTCAAAGCGCGCTCCCAGGTTGGGTAATTATGGCAGAATGTTCCTTGGATCTTCAATTCTTTGAACAGTACTGTGTCATAATCGATAGTTACAGGCTTACCGGCGATCCCTACCTGCAAGAAATCGCCTCCTTGTATATTAGTGTTAGGCGGAAACATAGTATTCCGACCAACAAATTGTTTATCCTTAAAACTATGTGGGATAATAAACTCGTATAGATTGAGGGCGTAGTTAGCCTCCTTGAAATATAGCTTCGCAAAAAAGACTTACGCCTCATCTTTACGGGTAGGACACGAATGAGCTGGATGGGATCCAGTCCCGTATGTCGAACAAGGTTGTGTTCCCGTAAAGCTGTGAGGATAACCCCAATCTGTAACAATTTGCGAAAGGTGTGATGCAATATGTTTTACATTGGCATCGATGTGGCAAAGAACAAACACGATATTACTGTTCTCAACTAGGACGGAGAAGTTCTATTCACTCTCGCCAGAGTTGCCAATTCAAATGCAGGAGCCAGTCGTTTTCTTGCAGCCCTTACGAAACATAACGTGGAGAGCAAAGACTGTTTGGTGGGCATGGAACCTTCCCTGAGACTCACGTTCTCCGGAATCACATGGATGTATTCCGGAGATACCAGCAGATATTCTGCGAAGGCACCCGGTTTTTCGAATCCTATCGACAGACGCTGTTTGCACAGCTGGTATTTACCCTAGGCCTTCCATCTTGCTTTCATAGAGGATATAGACTTGGATGCCACGGTGGGCAGCAATGAGAGCTTACCCCTGATCGCAAAGTTCTGGATCGATCATCTGATGGAGATTGCGGCCATCCAGGAGAATCCGAGCTACTACCGGTCGTGTACGAGATGTTGGGTTCCTCGCTTCACGGTAAGTTGATCTACTATTACAAGAGGGGTAGTCAGGATGAGAGGGAGAATGTCGGGGCGAACATTGAGCGGGAAGTGCGATTCCTGCTAGAAAGGATCTGAAGATATGAGAATATGGATCGGATATGGCAGTAAGTACGGGTATACCAGGAAGATGGTGGAGCAGTTGGCTGATGCACTGGAGGCAGAAGTGACCCTGCAGGATCTGAAACAGAAGGATAAGGGAAGCTGGCAGCATGCGGATGCACTCATCCTGGGCGGTTCAGTTTATGCCGGACGCCTGAGAAAAGAGGTGCGGAGCTTTGCTGCCCAGAACAAGGCGGAGCTTTTGAGTAAACCTTTGGGGCTCTTTCTCTGCGGTATGCAGGATAAGGAAGAATCCGAGGCGGCTTTCAGAACCAATTTCGATGCGGAGCTTCTTTCTGCGGCGAAGGTCAAGGCCTTTCTGGGTGGTGCCTTCCAGATCGAAAAGATGAATGTCTTGGAAAAGACTATCATTAAGAAGGTGGCCAAAGGGGAGATTGTAATGGAAAAGGATTATCCAGAGGAGCTCGAACGCCTGGCGGAGGCTATGAAGTAGATCATTTCTGAGTAACGAATTTTCAGCCTGCTGGTGCTCTGCGTGATTGCCGGTCTGTTCAGCGATGCACGAAAAGAAGGGGGATCTTTACCAGCGTGCACCGACCGGGGCGTGGTCAAGACGGACTTCTGGAAGACAAGCCGCAAAAAAAAGGAGCTGCTTAGCAGCTCCTTTTAGCGCAGTGGAATAAGATTGTCATGAATCAGATCACGGAATATCGGGCCGTTGTTGAACTGATGGAAATTGATTTCCTGGTAGCGCAGGTTCATCTCAATCAGGTAGGGCTTAGCATCTCGACCGAGTGCCATATCCCAGGAAACCAGTCGGAAGTAGTCCAGCTGGCCGTGTAGTTCGCAGGCCATCGCCTCAGCCGCTTCCGCTCCGGGGATAAGCAGTCCGTCGAATCGCTGTCCGCTGTCGGGATGGGCTTCGTATCTGCCGCCATACTTGTCCACGGCGAAGGGATTGAGCCTGCCTTGCCTGAGGCCACAGGATATGCCGCCGGCGCTTTGGTTGTCCAGACGGCTGGTTCCCTGTCCAAAGCGGATTACTGTCGAGAGCGCGGACACGGAAGATTCGGTCCTATAGGTCATGATCCGCAGCGTGTTGAGGGAGTCGGCATGGATCCGAGACAGTTCCTCGACCTGTTCCAGCTTCTCCTGGACAAGGAAGTCTCTTTCGTATCGACTGAACAGGGCTTGGTAATCCATCTTCTTGTCCAGAAAGCGGACGTTTTGGCCACCTCCGCTTTCGATACTGGGTTTGATGGGCAAATCGCCGGTATGATTATTCAGAAGCGTAATGGCCTCCTCCTGACTGATGTGCCGGTCCGATGCGTCATAGAAGCGGCCCCAGATGTTCCTTAGGACCGTTTTCGGGCATCTAAGGTCAGTAAACAAGCGGCGGTAGCCGTTCTTGTCCCCATAAGCACGCTGAAGACCTACGTGGTTTAGTGACGGTTCTACCAGGTTGTAGAAGATGTCTTCCGGTAGGTAGCGGTGGTCCTCTGATCCGTTAAACGCGCTGTAAGCCATATGCCAGTGTAGTGGCTCCCTGGTTCCGAACAGAGTCCGAACTTTCTTGACGGTCTCAGGTTGCAGAGTGCGGTTCAGTTCCGGGTGTTTCTTTAGGATGGTTCGGATTTTCTTGCGGTTTCACTGTGGCTGCGCAGGTGTAAGGCCTGCTGTTCGCTGTCTTTTAGGAATTGGATGAATGATGAGCTTTGAGACATATTCTTCTCCTTTAGGTTTAACACCGTACAGGCAGTTGCAGTGCGTCGTCCATGTCGTAATCGTGGATTTCCGGCGTGAAGGCACCCATGCCGGTTTCCGGTACGAAAGTCAGTTCTCCGAATATGATCTGGTCCCAGGCCTCGTAGAAGTCCACCCGCACGAAGGGGAACGGGGCTGCCAGCTTTCTGGCATATTCTAGCATCCGGTCATAATGTGCAGGCTTCGGCATCAGGATGTCGCTGATCGGATAGTGCTTTTGGATGGGATGTTTGTTCCAATCCAGATCGTAGTAATCCATCTTGAGGCCGCGTCGGCGGTCGAAACAGACGAAGGTGAAGTAAGGTTCTCCGTTCAGGCAGAAGAGCTTGTAATCGATGACATCATCAGGATCCACCGGCAGGTGACGCTCGCAGAGGATGCGCAGTTTCAGGCTGCGGTATATGGGTTCCCGGTTCTGGTGGTAGTAGTCCAGATGCATCAAGGTATCCAGATTGGCCCGCGCGTTTCCCAGTCGAAGCTGGCTTTGTCCTGGCAGACTATGTTCCAACCTGAGCCGTGGGTGATTTTCAGGATGAACCGGTCTGGTAGGGATGACAGGTCGATCTCGTTCACTGACTCGTAGACGCCGTACAGCTCATTCCGCACTTCCGGTCCGATTCGGTCCGCTATATAGTCTCGCACCAGGTACTTGTCACAGTAGCGATGCGCCAGCTCACGCTCCCAGTTCAGATTGAGCCAGACCAGCTTATCGTTCAACGCGCGGGGCTCTTTGAAATCAAGCGTGCGGCCGATTTTTTTCTTGAATTGGCGTTTCAGCACAGTTTCATCCGAGAATAAGCGGCCCTTCAGGAAGAAACGGAAGTATAGGGCCAGGCGCTCGATAATTTCCGGACTCCCGTCCGTTGAAGCGTCATCCAGGATGATGAACTCGAAATCCCGGTAGGTCTGATCCAGAATGCTACGGATGGTCTCCTCCAGGTAAGGTGCGTTATTGTAAACGGGCATTGTTACGCTTAGTTTCATGATTGCCCCCTGACGTGTTTAGCTATTATAATTATAGCACAGAGATATACTGGGAGTGGAGAGTGGGAGTGCATTAAGGTAATTGCTACAAGGGCACAGGTAACATGCTTTTAAAAGGGAAGACAATAGAAACTGACCGGAGGGTCAGTTTCTATTTGAAATTAATTGACCCGCGGGTCAGTTATTGGTAGGATAGGTTGAAAGCAATTAAAAAGGGGAGACAACGATGAAAAAAATAAGCTGGATAATATTGGTATTACTGCTCACATTTTTAGTCACTGGCTGCGGTTCCGAACCGGTGGCCGAGGAGGAATTCCGTGTTGCCGTGACCACCCAGGTGGTGGAGCAGGGAATGCTGACCATCTCGGATAGGTTGAACGGAACGGCTAAGGCCACGGAAGAAGTGGCCATCGTAGCAGGAGTTCCCGCGGAAGTGGACCAGATCCTAGTCAGCGCTGGATCCCGCGTCAGCGAGGGAGATCTGCTGGTGAAACTGGACGCCGAGAGCGTGGAGCAGCAGATCAAGCAGGCCAACGCGAATTACACTATGGTCAGGCTACAGCTGACGAACGCCAAGGACGCCTATGAGAAGACGTCTAGACTATATCAGGAGGGCGCTGTGTCCAAGCAGCAGTTTGATGCCAGCAAGAGCCAGTACGAACTGATCCGTGATGGATCCTTTGAGCAGGCAAGAGTGGCACTGGACATGGCCAAGGCTGCCTTGGAAAAGGTCAATATCACTGCGCCTATGGACGGTGTAGTCGGTTACGTTAACGCCCAAGTGGGCCAGACGGCCAGTCCTGCAATGCCCATCGTTTCAGTTATCGATCTTTCCAGTGTAGATGCTTCGTTCGGACTGAGCGAGAAGCAGATCAACCAAGTAGAGGTCGGCAAGACCATCGATATCTGGTTCGAATCGATTAGTGCGGAACCGTTCAGCGGTACCATCATTGAGGCCAGCCCCCAGGCGGACTCTATGACCAAAGCATTTCCTGTCAAGGTGCAGGTCGACAATCCGGAGGAGCTTATCAAGTCCGGTATGTCTTGCGTCATCAACCTGGTGCAGGAGAAAATTGATGATGGCCTGATCGTATCTGAGGACGCTATCCGCTACACTGCTGAAAGATCTGTAGTATTCGTTCTGGAAGGTGAGACAGTGCGTGAGGTGTCAGTAGAGGTTCTGCTTACCAACGGTGAGAATGCCGTAATCAGCGGGGAACTGAGTCAGGGCGAGAAGATTGTGGTTCTGGGTAAGGAACGCCTCAGTGATGGCGTTGCGGTCCGTGTAATCGAAGAGGGGGCCGAGTAATGAGAATTTCGCATTTCAGTGTAGACCGTCCGGTGACCATCATCATGCTGCTGATAGCAGTGGTGGTCCTGGGTGCCGTGTCACTGTCAGGAATCAGCTTGGACCTGATGCCGGAAATGAATCTGCCCATCGCTATCGTGACGACCAGCTACTCAGGGGCATCACCGCAGGAGATGGAGAACATCATCACCAAACCGCTGGAGAGTTCTTTGGCTACTACGTCGGATATTGAGAATATTACGTCTTATTCCAGCGTTGGCAATTCGCTGCTTCTGGTCGAATTCGACTGGGATACGGATATGTCTGATGCGACGTTGGAGATGCGTGAGAAGATAGATATGATCGAGGGCTACCTGCCAGAGGATGCTACAAATCCCATGGTTATGCAGCTAGACCCCAACATGATGCCCATCATGCAGTTTGCTGTAACCGGCAATCGGGATACTGAAGAGATCAAGAGCATCGTAGAGGATACGATGATATCCAGGCTTGAACGTATCGAAGGTGTGGCCAGCGTCTCACTGACCGGCGGCAAGACCCGGGAAATCTCGGTCGTGTTGGATCCGGCCAAGTTGAACAGTTACGGACTGACTATGGGCCAGGTCATGCAGGCCATCCAGTCTGATAATATTAGCATGTCGGCTGGACTGGTGGAGAAAGGTAGTAAGGACCTGATCATCAACGTAGAGGGTGAATTCCAGGATCCATCGGAAATTTCACAGGTCATCATCAATACCCCGATGGGTGCGGCAGTCAGGGTGGGGGATGTGGCTCAGGTAACCGACGGTTACAAGGAGCAGAACGCTATCTCTAAGATGAATGGCAAGGAAGCCATCTCCCTGTCGGTCAACAAGCAGTCCGGTGCCAACACCGTGGCGGTTGCCGACGATGTAAAGGCTGAGATGGCCAGATTACAGAAAGAACTTCCGGAGGATTTCGTAGTAGACGTATTCTTCGATTCTTCGGAATACATAGTTGTGGTCATCAACGCGGTGGCTACCAACATGATGTTAGGAGCTTTGCTGGCTGCTCTAGTACTGTTCCTGTTCCTGAGGGATGTACGTTCCACTATGATCGTGGCGCTATCGATCCCCATTTCGGTTATTGCCACCTTCGTCTTGATGTATTTCTTCAACCTGACACTCAATATCATGACGCTTGGAGGATTGGCACTGGGTATAGGTATGATGGTGGACAACTCCATCGTTGTGCTGGAGAACATTTTCAGACACAACCAGTTGGGTGAGGAACGAATGGGCGCCGCCAAAATCGGTGCAAGCGAAGTGACTGCGGCCATCTTTGCTTCGACTTTGACGACCGTGGCTGTTTTCTTCCCCATCGCTTTTACAGGGGGAATGACTTCGACCATCTTCAATGAGCTGGCGCTAACGGTTTCCTTTTCGCTTCTGGCTTCATTGTTCGTGGCTATTACAGCTACGCCCATGCTGTCTTCCCGTATGATTCGGGTGGATGCGCATCACCGAGCTAAGGATAGCTTGGTCAAGCGAATGCTGACTCGCTTCAACAAGAACTTTGAGGCACTGAATCATGCACATGGAAGATTTCTGTCATATGCATTAATACACAAGCGGAGGATTGTCATCATATTCAGCGGGATTTTCGTAGCCAGCCTCTTCTTGATTCCCTTTGTGGGCCAGGAGTTCTTTCCGGCTTCGGATGAGGGACAGGTTACCGTAAGTGTGACCATGCCAACCGGCACCAAGCTGGCGGAGACATCAGCTGTCATTGCGGACCTGGAAGACTATCTGGGAACGATGGATGATGTGGACTCCATCGCCACCATGATTGGATCGGGTGGTATGCAGATTTCGCTTTCTGGTGACAGCACCAACGCCGGAAGCATATATTTGTACCTGAACTCCGATAGGGAACGTTCAACCGATGAGGTGGTGGAGACCATCCGTCAGCACACCGTGCTGATTCCCGGAGCGGACATCACCGTAAGTGCGGCGGATTCCATGGGGGGCGGCATGTCGATGGGATCGGCAATCTCCATCAGTATCAAGGGGGATGACATCGATACCCTGCAGGAGCTCTCGACCCAGGTTGGTACCCTGGTGGATAACGTAGAGGGAACCAGAGAGGTCAGTTCGTCTTTGGACAAGAGACGTCCCGAGATGCGTATCGTGGTCGACCGTGAAAAGGCCTCGGCATACGGTTTGAACGCCTATACTATCGCTTCAACGGCCCGGATGGCCATCGGCGGATCTACCGTAACCCGCTATACCACCGGATCGGAAGAAATCGACGTACGCATCATGTTGGCGGAAGACGCTAGAGATTCCGTACAGGAAATCGGCAGCATCAACATCATGAGCCCACTAGGCTATTCTGTGCCATTGAACCAGGTGGCGGATATTGAGAATGTGAACACGCCCAACACTATTACCAGAAACAACCAGGTGAGGGAAGTGACTGTTTCCGGGGACATATTCGGACGGGATCTGAACAGCGTGGTGACCGACATCCAAGGATCCATCGACGAGAATGTGGTCCTGCCTGAGGGTTATGATATCGTATTCGGCGGTACGGCGGAGCAGATGGCGGAGACATTCGCCGACCTGTCGCTGGTCGTACTCTTGGCCATCGCCTTGGTATACATGATTCTGGCATCCCAGTTCGAGTCGTTTCTCTATCCATTCATCATTATGTTCACCTTGCCATTTACCATCATCGGCGTGATCTGGTCGCTGTTGATCACCAACCAGACGCTGAATGTGGTGTCCTTCATCGGGATCGTCATGCTGGTAGGGATCGTAGTGAATAACGCCATCGTGCTGATCGACTATATCAACCGGTTGAAAAATGGCGGGATGGAATCGGGAGAAGCCATCATCAATGCGGCTTCAGCCCGTCTGCGTCCCATCATCATGACGACACTGACTACCATCCTGGCCATGATTCCATTGGCCATGGGACTCGGTGACGGCGGTGAGATGTTCGCACCGCTGGGCGTAGCCATCATCGGGGGACTGGCAGTTTCGACCTTGATCACCCTGGTGTTCATCCCTGTGATTTATTCGATTTTTGATCAAATGAAGGAAAAACGAGCTGCTAGGAAGAAAAGAAAGAATATGAAGGTTCAAGAGGAGGTAGCGCAATGAAGAAGAAAATTTTGATAGCAGGAATCATATGTTTGCTGATCACTTTGGTGGTAACCATGCCGGTGACGGCAGATGAGAAATATCAATTTAACTATGAGATTCCTTCGGTGGTGACCGAGCCCCAGGCAGAAATCACATTGACTCTGGAAGAGGCCAAGACTATGACTCTAGAGGGCAACCCGGACCTGGAACTCTCCGATGTGGGTCTTGACAAGGCCAAGTTCCTGGACCGCAAGCAGAAAAGGGATTCAGACAAAATTTCAACCAGCGCCTACAGTCCTTACGCCAGCAACTATGAGCGGGCACTAGGCAAGTATGTGGGCAAGAAAGCAACCGAAGTGGGTTTGCAGATCGCTGAGGCGACATATGAGCTGACTGAGAACGCTATTATGTTCGGCATACAGAACAACTATTACGAACTCTTGAAGGCCCAGGCGTCACTTGAAAATGCCGAGAACGCCCTTACACGGGCCCAGGAGCAGTTGCGCATCACTGAATCATTCCTCAAAGCGGGCATGGTGTCACAAGGTGAGGTCATGGGTGCAGAAGCACTGGTGGCGGGCAAGGAAGCTGCCCTAGCCGGAAAACGGGCAAGTCATCAGAATGCAATGATGGACATAGCAGCCCAACTGTCACTACAACTCAACACACCAGTCGTAGCAACGGATGGATTCACCCATGAACCGGTGACGGTCGATCTAGACACGGCAATCGCTGAAGGTATGAGCAAGGATGTAGCTCTACTCGGAAGCAAGGGCGCCTATGAGATCGCCATGACTGGATATGCTCTGGCGGATGCCTTTTACACCACCAACACCAATATCTACAAGGAACAGAAATATACCATGTTGGAAGCAAAACTGCAGTATGAATCCCAGCTGCAACAGAGTGAGCAAAAGATCCGCTCCGCCTACACCAACCTGGCAGCTACCGAGGAAGCCTATCTCTCCTTTGAGGAGAATGTGAAGTACTCCAAGGAGAACTACCGGGTCGTGAAGCTGCGTTACCAGGAAGGGATGGCGACTAGGCTTGAGATGGAAGAAGCGGAGGGCGCTTTGGCAGAGGCTGAGGATGCAGCCACTTCCATGCTTCTGACCTACGAATTGGTCAAGGCATCCTTCGCCTACTCTCTGTTCATGTAGGTGTATCATGGGCAGAATAGAAACGAGAAGAAAGATTTTGGAAGGTGCTTTCGAATGCTTTTCCACCAGTGATTTTCATGATGTGAAGATGATTGACATCGCCAGACAGGCGGGGGTCGGCAAGGGTACGGTCTACGAGTATTTCGAAAGTAAGGATGTACTATATCGTCAGCTCTTCGATTATATACTGGAGACATATTTGCAGCAGATGCGGGAAGCAACTGTTCTGGATATACCGGTGAAGGAGCGGATAATCGCCCTTTACGAAACCCAGATCCGTTTGAGCATGGAAATGCGAGCCAGGGTCAAGGGTCTCCGATTGATGGAGAAGATCTGGTCTTTGAAGAGGGACAGACCATTCCAGGATATCGGTGAGAGTATTATGGAGCTGTTCCAGCAGCTGATTGATAAGGGCATTGAAGAGGGTAGCATCAAAAAAGATGTGCCCAAGCAGGAATTGCAGAGGCTGTTGGCCATTGGTCTGCCGGTCCTGTGCCATGGGCCTTTTGAGGAAGATATGGATCCGCATGGGCGGGCTGGACAGTATGTGGAGATGTTGTTTGACGGAATTGGAACCGTTCAAGCCTGAACACTAAGAACGTTACGAAGGGTGGTCGCTATTGGCGAGCACCCTTTGTTGCGTTTATGTAAGGGAGGGGGAACTTTATCAAACCAGAAAACGTCTCTTTCTAGGGGCCTATCTCCTTTTTCACCCCAAACTACAACGCAAACTATCCATGTCTGTAAAGAGGGCTTCCACAGAGCCGGATTTGGACGAAAAAGATGGATATTCTGGGCGATTTATGAGAAAATAAAGGGCAGGTTACGAAAGAGTAGGTTGTATATGCACAGGAAGTTATTGATTATCATACTCATGCTATATATATTTATGAGCCCAATGAAAGCTTGGGCTTTTTCTGATGTCAGCGAGGACCATTGGGCGACCCAATCGATTTCGGTTTTAGCCTGTAAGGGGCTGGTCAGCGGTTATGGGGACGGAGCCTTCCGACCGGAAGCATCCCTGACCCGGGCCGAGGCTGTCGTGCTTTTGGTCAACGCCAAAGGCGTCGGTCAGGGCCTGGAAGAACTGAAGAATGTTGAATGCATCTTCCGGGACGTGGAGGATGGACACTGGGCCAGTGCCTACATCAATCTGGCCTGGGAACGGGGCTTGGTCAGCGGTTATCCCGATGGCAGCTTCCGACCTGAGCAGCAGGTGAGCCGGCTGGAATTCACCACCATGTTGATCCGGGCACTGGAGATGAATGAATACGGCGGACCGGCATTGGCGTTTACTGACGGGGGGCAGATTCCCGAGTGGGCCAGGACCAGTGTGGACTTGGCGACCAGTTACGGTCTGATTTCCGGTTATCCAGATGGCACATTCAAGGGTAGCCGGGACGTACGCCGCGATGAAGCCACGGCTATGTTAGGGGCTTTTCTCAAAGAGGTCGGCGTATACTACGATTTCTATGGCTCATTGCTTTCCAACGAGACGGATGAGACCGTATTTCGGATTGGCGACCAGGATGTTCAGATGATTATGAGCCAGGAGCTGGTGGAACGCCTTGGCGATGATCTGGAGCAGGATGCGCAATATTTGGGCGTCATAGACCAGGCTGGACAGCTTTGTCACTTGGAGAGAGTCGGAACCCGGACCTTAGAACAGGCTGTGCCGACTTTCCTTTCTACAGAAGTTGTGGGAGAGGTGCAAGCATTGAAGGCCAATTTGGCCTCAACGCTGTCCGACAGGGAATACGATGCGGACGATGCCCTACGCAGCTCCATGTTGTTGCGCGCGGCGCTTGGGCTTGACGAACGCTATCTGGGCGAAGGGGAAATCATCGCCATTATCGATTCCGGAATCGATCCGGGTCTCAGCTCCCTGATGAAGACACCGGACGGAGAAGAGAAGCTGATTGGATTTTATGATGTGACTGAGGAGGGCAAAATCAAGCGCATGGGGACTGTCGCCAAGACGGAGCGCTATGTGATGGTGGAAGGTGAGCAGTACGACCTTCAGGGCATATATACATTGAGCGGTCAGCTTCCTTACGGGATGCTGGACGAATCCAGGCTCGAAATTGATCTGGATCTCAATGGACGCAGCGACGACAAGTTGCTGGTCCTCTTCGCGGATGTGAAAGAGAAAGGGATTTACGATACCCTTTATATCGATACAGACCATGACTACCGATTGGCCGATGAAGAGCCGATGACCGAGTTTATGGTCAATCAGGAACGCTACAATCTGGACAACAGTAGCACCCGAGGTGACCTCAATGTGGTTGTCTCCAGCATCAACGCTAACGGAAGCGAAGCCATCCTGGGCTTCGACGCCAATGGGCACGGCACGGCCATGGCCTGTGCCGCGGCCGGCTACGGGGAGGTGCTGGGGACGGCACCCGCCAGCAAACTGCTGGTCATCAAAGCGTTCAACAAGTCCGGTCAGGCGGAATGGCGGGACATCGAGGAGGCCATCCGTCTAGCGGTACAAAAAGGTGCGACGGTAGTAAATCTGAGCATGAGCTATCAGGACGCACTGACTTCAGGCAACAACTCTCTGACCTATTTGGCACAGATATACAGTGAGCGCTACGGCGTGGTCTTTGTCGGGGCGGCTGGGAATCTGGGGCCTGGAACCAACACGGTAGCTACTCCGGGTAATGGAGAAGCAGTACTGGGTGTGAGCGGCTATCTGCCAATGGAATATGCGAACCAGATTCTGGGGTTACCGCTCGAAGGGGATGTGATCTGGACCTCTAGCTCCAACGGACCCAGAGATGACGGCTATGCCGGTATCGATGTGGCCGCGCCAGCACTGGGTGTATTGCCGAGTCCCGGATGGGACGGTGCGGAATACCGGTTGGTGGAGGGCACCTCGGTGGCCAGCGCCTTGGCTTCCGGTGTGATCGCTTCTTTCCTGAGCGAGGACGTAAGGGTAGAGCATAGCGTGAAAGAAACAGATATGATCGATATCGTACGCGACAGTGCGAAAGAGTCGGGTTTTGAAATATACCAGACCGGTGGTGGTCTTCTGCACTATGGCGGGTTGGACAGCTGGAACAGTCCGGCAGCTGATCTGTCGATTACGACCTGGAACAAAGAACTGGGTGTAGGTCAAGGCCTGTTCGGTCGTAACTATACGCCGGGGAGCCTGCCCATTTATGTGCATCAGGTCGGTCAGGAGAATCGGATGCTCTATTGGAAGTCTGATGAATCCTGGGTGGAGCCTGCGGCCTCATTGATGGTCATGCCGAAGGATGGAACGCGTACCTTGCCGTTATCCTTCAGCGTACCCGAAGAACCAGGTATCTATTACGCTACTTTGACGGTATCTGTGCTTCCCGACCTGAGCCAGGCCGAGGAACTGCATCTCTCGGCCATCGTTCCCTATGCCATGCAAAGGGTAGATGAGGATCTGCTGGAGCTGAAGTTAGTTCCGGAGCTGGGCCCCGGTGAAATCGAGCGTATTTTTGTCGAAGTAGGGGCGGAAGCCAGCAATCTGCAGGCCACGCTCCATCCGCGCAATAAGGATATTGAATACTGGTTCTTCGATCCTACGGGACGGTTGGTGGCTCAGAACGATTTGGATGGTTCAGCCATCGGAACTGTAAATGTGGAGAACCCGGCCACAGGGGTATGGGAGATCGTTGTTGCAGGTGGGCTGGAAAACAGCCTGCTGTCGGATCCCATGGCAGAGGTGCGCATCAGCGTAAGCGCCCTTGTGGGAGAACCGGAAAATGAAACACAGGAGTATAATTATTTCGTTGGAAACATCACTAAATCTTTGTCCAGCAATGACAAGCAGTGGGTTTCTCTTTCCCTGCGCGACAGCGCCTTCAGACCGTTGAACGGGATTACCGTGGAAATCGAGGGTGAACTGTTCGAGGTGGTGGATGGCTGGGTCCGCGTCAAGGCAGACCAGAACCGTTTGCAGAAAATAGCAGATGGAACAATTGATATTCGATTCTAGGGGGGCAGTATGAAATTGCAGACAGCGATCGACAAGCATTGGTCGATCTTGGAGAAACTACTATATGGACTGGTGCTGGTCGGACTGATCACCGGCGCCATGCTCATGGGAGCACGATTTACTTTTGAACAGGATTATCGTCAAGTGGAATTGGCGGTTCATTATGAGGATCTGGTGGACGAGAGCCGTCTGAACGGCACTTCCATGGAAGAACTGTTGCGCGGTTATCAGGAGGTGGGGGCCACCTCGCTACTGGTAAAAGAATATGACGTGGGCACTCTGAAAGACCAGACCGTCATGGCATCGGGACTGGAGCTGTATTGGGAGGGGTTGCCCGCCTACCCGGAGCTTAGCTATCTGCTCCTACCGGACGGTGCGTTGGCGGATAGCGTTCGGTTAAACCTGGCTTTGCGAAACCATCTACAAGATGAGTTCAAGCTGGGGGCCATGACCTACTTGGGTACCGATTTACCGCTATCTTCACTTTGGAGCCTGCAGGCCCATGAAATGGCTGATGTATTCGCAGTGGGGATGGGTTGGCCGCTGGAAGATATGATGTTAGCGGAGAAGCTGGGCTTCTATCTCCAACTGCAGATCAAGGATTGGGAAAATCCTGAACAGGATGATATCACCCGTTATTTCGCCCAGTTTGCCGAACTGAAGCAGGTCAGCCTGTTCTTGTTCAATTCTTCAGATCTGTTCGGCTATAGTCAGGATCCCGGAATTCGTACGCTCTTCCCAGTATTGGCTGAAGAGATGAGCCGGAAGGGAGCCTATCTGGGCCAGGTTGAATTCTTTAAACAGAAGGGGTTCGAGAAACTGGCTGAGTCCATGCAGGAACGTGTCGTGCGGGTACATTCGATCGCCGAGAATGAGATTGGAACCATGTCCGAGACGGCGGCGGCGGAACGCTTCATGCTGGCGGTCAAGGACCGCAACATGCGCAGCCTGTTCGTACGGGCCTATCATAGCGGTGCGGAGGATTCCCATGCAGCCAATGTCCAGTATGTGGGTGATATGGCTGCTGGTCTTCAGAGCAAGGGATTTGAATTGGCCAGAGCCGAGCAGATAGCCAATTTCTACGTACCGACCTGGGCCATCTTCTTGCTTTCTCTCGGCGCGCTCGCCGCCGCTGTACTGCTGTCCCATTATTGGAAACTGACCTGGCTGGGGCTTCCGGCCGCTATCCTGGGTCTGCTTATGGCCCTGGCACTGATCGGTATGCAGGAATATCTCTGGTTGCAGAAGATATCCGCTCTGCTGGCGGCCTGCGTATTTCCGCTGCTTGGCCTTTCCCTGGTAATGGAGGGGCACAAGGATAAGCGTGGTCCGTTGCTGAGTGTCTTGGGACTGCTGCTGATGAGTGCGGTGACCCTGGTCGGAGCCGTATATGTAGTAGGCTTGCTTCGCGAACGAGCCTTCATGCTCGGACTAGATCTGTTCACAGGGGTCAAGGCGGCTATGAGTCTGCCATTGGCTGGTGTGCTGATATACTATTTTTGCCGAAGGAACAAAGACGAACTTATTTCCCTTTGGAAGGGATTGGTGAACCGACCGCTTACCATTAAAATTTTGCTGATTGGCGGTGCGGCGGCTGCCGTTCTGGGTGTGTATCTTCTCAGGACTGGTAACACCGGGTTGGTACCCTCCAACTTGGAAACAGCGTTACGCCGTATGCTGGAACAGTTTACGATGGCCCGGCCCAGGACCAAGGAATTCCTGATTGGTCATCCTCTGATGTTGTTGGGGCTCAGCTACGGCTTCCGCCTCAGGACGCTGCCACTTTTCCTTCTCGGCATGATCGGGCAGGTGTCGCTTTTGAACACCTTCACCCATTTGCATACACCACTAAGCATATCTCTGCTACGCAGCGGATACGGCCTGGTGCTTGGAATCATCTGCGGGCTATTGCTGCTGATGGTTGTTCATACTTTCTATAATAGATGGAAGAGGTAAGCTTATGAAACGAGTCGTATTGATGGGCTATTATGGATTCAACAACGCTGGAGATGAGGCCATCTTGTACAGCATCATCCGCAGTATGAAACAGAGAGACAAGAATATTGAAATCACCGTACTGTCCAATAATCCTGAAAAGACCCGCAAGCTATACGGCGTGGATGCCAGAAACCGCTGGAAATGGCGTGAGGTGCTGGCGACGGTCTTCAGCCATGACGTACTAGTGTTTGGTGGCGGAAGCCTGCTACAGGATGTGACCTCAACCAGGTCACTGGATTATTATCTGATGATTACCAGGGTAGCACTGTTCCTGAGAAAAAAAGTGTATTTCATGGCCCAGGGCATAGGCCCCTTCAAACAGAAAAATTCCAGTGAAAAGGTGGTCAAGCTGCTCAATAGAGTTAGTGTCATCACGGTGCGGGACAGGGATTCCAAACAGGAACTGCTGGACCTGGGTGTAACCAAACCTGAACTGGAGGTCACTGCCGATGGCGTGTTCAGCCTGTATCGCAACGAGGTTGAGAAGAAGCCCGGTGAAAAGATACTGGCCCGTAACGGCATTGAGGGTGAGAATCTGGAGCGGTTGATCGGACTGTCTGTGCGGGATTGGGCGGAGCTAAGCAACTACAAGAATATTCTGGCCCAGTTGGCAGATGCCCTGACTGGTACCGGATACCGAATCATATTCGTGCCGTTCCATTTTCCCGATGACGTATCCTGCGCCCGGGATATCGCCAAGCTGATGGTGGAAGATGCGGTGGTTTTGAAGGAGGAATACAATACAGTGGAGATGCTGGGTGTCATCGAGAAGATGGATCTCTTCATCGGTATGCGTATGCATAGCATCGTAATGGCCTCTGTCATGGGTGTTCCTGCCATCGGCCTGTCGTACGATCCTAAAATAGAGGCTGCAGTGCAGGCGGCGGGACAGACCTTTGGGGGACGTGTTGAGAACCTGGATATCGACCGGTTGCTCCATTCGGCCACGGAACTGCTGATGGACCGAGATGCGGCTTCGGCAGCCCTGCTGGAGCGCGTAGACAAGTTGCGTTCCCGATCAAGAAAGAATATGGATATTCTGCTGGATCTCTTGGAGAATAAGGCGAATGAGTAGTCTGGCCAAGGCTACCGGCATAGTACTGGTATTAAACCTACTGTCCAAGACCCTGGGCTTTGTCCGGGACGCTACCTTGGCAGCCTATTTCGGCGCATCGCAGGCGACGGATGCCTATCTGGTCGCCTATACCCTGCCGTATTCACTACAAGCCGTGTTCGGTATGTCGTTTCTGCTGGTCATGGTCCCTTTACTGACCAGACATATGGCCCAGGGACGCAAGAAGGCAGCCTATGGTATTGTGCGAGGTGTCAGCCTGCGCCTGCTATTGGTTCTTTGCGGCATTGTCATACTGGGGGAGATATTGGCTGTTCCCTTAACTAGACTACTGGCACCAGGTTTCTCTGTGGAAGAGCTCACCCTTACGGTGAATTTGACGCGGATTATGCTCCCATCCATAGTTTTTATGGGTGTGGCCATGCTTTTTTCCGGTATATTGAATGGAGAGAAACGCTTTGCCCTGGCGGCATCCGGACCGGCGCTTGCCAATATAGTCATCATATTAAGTATTGTCCTATCCGCCAGGTGGCTGGGTATCCAGGGTGTAGCCTATGGGACATTGTTGGGCTTTGCCGGTTTCTTTCTCATGCTTTGGATCGGAGTACGCAAGCGGGGGTTCCATCTATTGGGTGGTGAACCGTACGATAGACAGGAAGCGGGACAGGTCTTGAGAGATATCTTACCGGTGACACTGAGTGTATCAGTCAACCAGATCTTCCTGATGATAGCCAGGGGATTCGGCAGCTCCCTGAATCCGGGAACTATCGCAGGCCTGGAATTCGCAGGCCGCATCATCAACCTGCCTATCGGTGTCTTCACTGCTGCCGTGGTTACCGCGAGCTATCCCTTGTTGGCGGAGACAGCCCTTAGGGGTGACCGGGAGGCCTTGAGCGAGAACCTGCTCAGAACGTTGCGGTTGATCCTGTTGGTCATGGTGCCTGCTGCTGTGGGCATTGTGGTGCTTCGAGAACCGCTGATCCGCCTGCTGTACCAAAGAGGGGCGTTCGATTATGCGGCCGCAGCTCTGACGGGAGAGGTGCTTGTATTCTATGCCTGGGGTATGGTGGCTATGTCCGTGAATCTGATCCTGACTCGTGCCTATTTCGCAGTTTCTAATTTCAGAGGGCCCTTGATTGCGGGTCTGATGGCCATTGTGATCCATATCTTGGCCAGCTCGACTCTTGTCGGAGGGTACGCCCACCAAGGTCTGGCTTCGGCCTATGCTTTGGCCAACCTGTCCTATGCCATGCTGCTGCTTGCGGGATACCGGAAGCATCTGGTAACCAAGAACCTGAAGACGGAAGGCAAGGTTGTCCTGAAGTTTGTTCTGGCCTCAGTTGTCATGGGGTGGAGCGTCCTCAGCCTGAAGGGCTTTCTGGAGAACCTGCTGCAGCCCGGTATCGGTGGGGTGCTGCTTCTACTTCTGGCCTGTGCAGCAGTAGGCGCTGTAATTTATTTCGCATTCCTGGCCGTCCTGGGGTATGACGAGTATCTGAACTTCATCAGAAAGAGACGGAACAAGGAGGAGATTCGATGATCGCAAAAATAATCTTGGCTGGGTTGCTGGCGGCGCTGCTATCGCTGCTTCTGACTCCGGTGGTCAAACGGTTGGCCGGGAAAATCGGCGCCGTGGACCATCCGAATGAGCGCAAGGTGCATGAAGGCATCATGCCTCGTCTGGGCGGACTGGCGATCTTTCTGTCTTTCCTGACGGTATCGCTCATCTTCGCTGTTAAAGACAGTTCCTATCTGGGACTTGTGCTGGCGGATATCATCATCGTAATCACGGGAGTCGCCGACGACACCAAGGGCGTGGGACCCAAGATGAAACTTTTGGGGCAGTTCCTAGCCGCCCTAGTGCTGGTAGAGTTCGGTTTTCGGATCAACTTCATCGCCTTGCCCATCACTTCCTATATCTTTTTGGAGCGGGCCAGTGTCATCGCCACCGTTTTCTGGCTGGTGGGTGTGACCAACGCCATCAACCTGATTGACGGACTGGATGGACTGGCGGCCGGGACCGTATTCTTTGCCGTGTTATTTGTCAGCGTCAGCGCTTACCGTATAGGACTTATGCCCGCCGTGCTACTGGGATCGATCCTGGCCGGCGCCATTTTAGGCTTCATCCCGTACAATTTCAATCCCGCCAGTATCTTTATGGGGGACACGGGTTCTATGCTGCTGGGATTCAACGTGGCGGCTCTGGCCATCCTGGGTATGACCAAGAGTGTGACCTTCATCTCTCTGCTATTGCCTGTAGTCATCCTGGGCATCCCCATCATGGATACTCTGTGGGCCATATTGAGACGAGCCAGTAGCGGGAAGAAGATCTTTGAAGCAGACAAGAAACATCTGCATCACAGGTTGCTGCACATCGGGCTCAGCCATCGCAGAACAGTGCTGACCATCTATGCGATTGATATCGTTCTTGGCATCTGTGCTTTGTTCATACAGTCTTTGGAGACCTGGTGGTCGCTGGTGATTCTGGTCGCCTTGGTAGCTGCGCTGATCACGTTGGCGGTCCGCTTGGGACTCGCGACCGATGAAGAATCGGTCATGGAAAAGGAGGGTAATCATGAAAGCTGAAATCATCTGCACCGGTACGGAACTTCTGCTGGGCCAGATCGTCAACAGCAACGCCCAACTGTTTTCGAGGGCCTTAGCTGAATCAGGAATCGATCTCTACAAAATCACTACAGTTGGGGATAACAAGAAACGCATCGAGGAGGCCATTTCCACAGCGGGTGAATCAGTGGATCTGATTATCCTTAACGGCGGACTCGGGCCCACAGAGGATGACCAAACCCGCGAGGCTCTGGTCAGCGTGCTGGGCCTGGGAGAAGAGATACACCATCCTACATTGGAAAAGATAAGGGAGTACGGCAAGAGCCGAGGACTCCCATACTTGAAGAATAACGACAAAGTGGCCGATGTCCCCAAGGGGGCTGTAGTCTTTGCCAACCAAGTCGGTTCTGCTCCGGGCAGCGCTGTAGAAGCGGACGGCCGGATATATATTCTGACACCTGGACCACCGCACGAGTTGGAGCCGCTATTGACCCAGGAAATCATGCCCTGGTTGCGCCATAGGTTCCAGCTGAAAGATCGTATCATGTCACGTGTCATGAAAGTGGCCGGTATCGGGGAATCCACAGCTGAAGAAAGAGTGCGGGATCTGATCGCCTCGAGTAATCCAACCTTGGCACCTACGGTCAAACGCGGAGAAATCCATTTCCGCATCACGGCCAAATCAGCCGAAGAGGCGGAAGCTGTCCGTCTGCTTGATGAGATGGAGGCGGCCTTCCGGGAACGTTTGGGAACCCATGTCTTCGGCAAGGACCAGGAAACCTTGGAACAGGTCGTAGGTCAGATGCTTCTCGATAGAGGTCTCAGTATCGCCTGTGCCGAGTCCTGCACAGGAGGGTTGTTGACGTCCAGTTTGACGGACGTACCCGGAAGTTCAAACTATATGCAGTTTTCCGCCATAACCTATAGCGATGAGTGGAAAGAGTCGTTCCTGGGTGTACCTTGGGATATCCTGATGAAGCGTGGGGCTGTCTCTGCGGAAACGGTCCAGGCCATGGCTTCGGGAATTAGGGAGAAGACCGGGGCGGATATCGGTGTAGCTATATCAGGTATCGCCGGTCCGGACGGAGGCAGTCTAGAGAAACCGGTGGGACTGGTATATATAGGCATAGACTATAAGGGAGAGCTCCAGGTCAAAAAACTGCTACTCTCAGGTGACCGGTTGCGCAATAAGGCCATGAGCGTCAAACGGGCACTGAGTTTCATTTATGAAGTGCTGGTCAGTGCGGAGGCATAATATGTGGGACAATCAGGGCATTAGTGAAGAAGATCTGTACACGGTTCGGGAAATCGATGAATTGCAGCCTGGTGCGGAAAATGCCGAAAGGCTATGGGAACTGGCGGAATGTGGGACCCTGTTGGTTGCCCATCGTTCGCTGGAGCGGCTGAAAGAGGTTTCTTCGCTTGCGGAGGCGGACCGGATCCATCAGTGGATCAAGGATGTCGAACGACCAGAAGATAAGCGCATGCGTTCCCTGGATGTCCTGGCAGCCTGGTTGAGAAATGAACGGGAAGACCGGGGGGAATCTGACCTTTATAGACATGGCATCGAGGTCCTTAAGGATTGCTTCTTCGATTCCAATCCCTTCTTTTCCAAAGGCACCGTGGTGGCGCTGGGGATTGCCGGCGGCCATGAGGCGTTGAACGTCCTGTTCGCATTGGCCGTTTCCCCCAGAGGACGTGTAGTCCGGCCGGAGCTCTATGAAGAGGCCATCCGGGTCGCGGGGTTTAGGTTAAGCGATTTTGAAGCTTATGTGGAGAAGAACAAGAAAGAGGATTTTAGATTGAACATCTATCTGCGGGGATTCAGACCTGAGCCGCTTGCTGCCGGTAAGTTCACTGTCTACCCAGCAAACGACTATATGGCTCTGGTGGTCAGAGCCCACGATATGAACTACAAACGATTCAAATACCTCGTGGGGGAGCGATAGGATGCGATGGCTTGCCCAGCGCGCGGTCTGTCCTCTGTGCGGTGCCACCAAAGAGGGACGCACAGTCGTCTGCCCATTTTGCCGTCAAAAAATTGAAAATTTTCAGCAACATAATCCCCTGTTCGCAGGGGATTTTCGTTTGTACCGGGTAGCATCCTACAGAGAATTTCGACAGGTCCATCTGCGTTTCAAATATGGAGGGCAGACGCAGTTGGCTCAGGTCATGGCTATGTTGATGCTGCAGTCCTATCTCGGCAGTCTGCCGAGCGCAGGAGAGAAGGCAGATCTTATCATCTATGTACCCAGCACGAGAGTGCGAATGGGGCAACGGGGTTACAATACGGCGGAGCTGCTTGCGAGATGGCTCGGAAAGTACATGGACAGACCGGTTAGGGCGCTACTCAAGAGGAAAAACGGTCCGAAGCAGACTGAACTGGATGTGGGCAAGCGCCAGAAGAACGTTCAGGGAATCTTCCGCATCAACCAGCGCATACATACAAAATGCATAAAGTTTGAAGACCAAAGGATTTTGCTGGTAGATGATGTCTGTACCTCGAGTGCAACCATGGTGGAAGCGGTACGCACCTTGGCTAATCATGGTTATTCTAATGTTGCGGGTTTGTGCTTTCTTTCGAAGCGGTAGAGTGTCCACAACAAGAATGCGATGGCCATAGGAAAAACAGGACTTATCCACAATATCCACAATTAACAAAAGGGGAATGGCGAGGAAAGAATTGGAAAAAAGCGCAAAATAATCCTTGACAGTAAAAAGGGAAATAATGTTCGATTGTGGATAACGGAAGAAAATGGACGTACGCTTGATTGGCGAATGATGGGGGGAATAATATGCAGATGCCCGGCGTAAAAATTCGTAATCGGTTCGGGGGCTAAATTGCTGGAACCATTGATACATAAGGGGTATAGGTGTTGGAAACGACGAAACAAACCCGGGGTGGGGTAGGGAAAGTTGACATAAAACGGAAGACGTCAACAGAAGGAGAAAAACGGGGCTTATCCACATTATCCACAATTTGGAGGATAAGCCAAAGAGGTCCATTTTAAAGGACTTTCTTTAAGTGGGGGTCATAGAAGGGGAAAACACATTGTGGACAAGTGTGGAAAATGGGAGCTCTGGAAAATGGGGAAAAAAAGGATGCGTTTCGAAGTATTTTCCCGGGTTAGCAGGGTTTCCGGGTCGTAATAAGGAATATAGTATTAAACAACATAAAGAGGAGGTCGAACATATGAAAGTATTAGTAAGAACCAAAGGCACTGAGGTAACCGATCCTCTAAGAAATTATGCGGAAAGCAAACTGCAGACCATGGATAAGTATTTTGATGACGATGCAGAAGGATCCGTTTTGCTCCGGGTTGAAAGTGGTATACATATCGCAGAGTTAAATGTGCACTACCATAGTTTCTTCCTACGGTCCGAGCAGAGATCCGATGATATGTACCTGAGCATCGACCGGGCGCTTGATAGTCTGGAAAAGCAATATCTGAAGCACAAAGAGAAATTAGACCACAAGCATCGTAGCCGTGGAGTGAAAAAGATCAATATGGAGGTTTTCCAGAAAGAGAGCGAGCCTATTGAAGAGCCAGGTATCATCAGAAGGAAGAGCTTCCAACTGAAGCCGATGAGCGAAGAAGAAGCAGTGATGCAGATGGATATGTTGGGCCATACGTTCTTCGTATTTACCAATGCTGCCAGCGGCAATGTCAATGTGATATACGCCCGTAAGGACGGACAGTACGGAATAATTGAATCAGAACAGTAATTAGTTAAAAAAGACGCCGGAAATCGGCGTTTTTTTTATGCGTTAGGGAAGGCAATCACAAGGTAAATGGGTTATAATGGACAGTGTACGTTTTTTCGCACAATGTAACTTAGAGGAGAGAAAATGATCAAAAAAATTATGGGGCTTTTCGATGAGAATAAGCGGGAACTTCGGAAGCTAGAACCCTTGGTGAAGAAAATCAATGAATTGGAACCCGCGATGCAGCAATTAAGCGATGATCAGCTGAAGGCCAAGACACCGGAATTTAAGGCCAGACTGGCTGGAGGCGAGACCGTAGACCAATTATTACCGGAAGCCTTTGCGGTGGTTCGTGAGGCAGCCGTTCGGGTGCTGAACATGCGTCATTACGATGTACAGCTCATGGGTGGTGTCGTGTTGCACCAGGGTCGCATCGCTGAAATGAAGACGGGTGAAGGTAAAACCTTGGTGGCCACGTTGCCGTGCTATTTGAATGCACTCAGCGGAAACGGGGTCCACATCATTACAGTCAACGACTATCTGGCCCGAAGAGACTCGGAATGGATGGGGGGGCTCTATGAGTTCCTGGGCCTATCAACCGGACTCATCATCCATGATGTTGAAGCGGCCATCCGCAAAGAGGAATACGAGAAGGACATCATATATGGTACCAACAATGAATTCGGCTTCGACTATCTGAGAGACAATATGGCCATCACACCTGACCGTTTGGTCCAGAAGAAGCTGAACTACGTCATCGTGGATGAGGTGGACAGCATTCTGATCGACGAAGCAAGAACGCCACTTATCATATCCGGTCAGGCTGACAAGCCCACAGAGCTCTACTATACCATCGCCAAGATGGTACCCATGCTGAAACGGGAAGTGGACTTCACTGTGGAGGAGAAGGAACGGAATGTCATATTGACGGAAGATGGTCTCTCACGGGTGGAGAAAATACTGGGTGTGGAGAGCATCTATGAAGGGGCCAATGCCGAACTTGGACACCATGTGAACCAGGGTCTGAAGGCCCATATGCTGATGAGGAAAGATGTGAACTATGTCGTGCGGGCCGGTGAAGTAGTCATCGTCGACGAGTTCACCGGCCGGCTGATGTTCGGACGCCGTTATTCAGATGGATTGCACCAAGCCATTGAAGCCAAGGAGAACGTCAAAATCGCCAGGGAATCGCAGACACTGGCGACCATCACTTTCCAGAACTATTTCCGTATGTATGATAAGCTCTCGGGCATGACCGGTACGGCCAAGACCGAGGAGCAGGAATTCATATCCATTTACAAGACAGACGTAGTGGTCATACCCACCAACCGACCTACGGTTAGGGATGATAGGGATGACCGCGTCTACCGCAGCGAGCAGGGAAAATACGATGCGGTCGTGGAAGAAATCGTGGAGTGTCACGCCAAGCGCCAGCCGGTGCTGGTGGGTACCATCTCCATCGAGAATTCTGAGATGCTTGGCCGGATGCTGGAAAAATTGAATATTCCCCACCAGATCCTCAATGCCAAATACCATGAGCAGGAAGCTGATATCGTGTCACGTGCCGGAGAAATCGGGATGGTGACCATCGCGACCAACATGGCCGGCCGGGGAACGGACATTGTTCTGGGAGACGGGGTGCAGGCCTTGGGAGGCTTGCATATCGTGGGCACAGAGCGGCATGAATCACGCCGGATCGACAACCAGCTGAGAGGCCGGTCAGGTCGTCAGGGTGATCCGGGATCAAGCGTATTCTTCGTGTCCATGGAGGACAAGATAATGCGCCTGTTCGGAGGAGAAAATATGATGGGCATGATGGACAAACTGGGCATGGATGACTCGATGCCTATCAACCATCCATTGCTCAGTAAATCCATAGAATCGGCCCAGAAGAAAGTTGAGGCCAGGAACTTCGATATCCGTAAACACGTGCTGGAATATGACGATGTTATGAACCAGCAGCGGGAAGTCATCTATAAGCAGCGCCGTCAGGTGCTGATGGAGGAGAAGTTGCGCGAGCAGGTGCTGGCCATGATCGAAGATGTGATTCGGGAATCCATCAGTCGTTTCGACCACCAGAGCGAGTTCGTGGAGGAATGGGACATGGAAGGGCTCCTGTCATTCGCCCACCAAAGTTATTTCCCGGCCAATGTGCCGGAAAAGGCGGAGTTGCTCAAATACTCCCGTGAGGAAGTCGAGGAACACTTCGTGCGGTTGGCCCACGAGCTGTATCGCATCCGCGAAGAGAAAGTCACAGAGGAGACCATGCGCAAATTGGAGCGCATCGTGCTCCTTAAGGTAGTGGACGAAAAATGGATGGACCATATCGACGCCATGGATGACTTGAAGGGCGGCATTGGACTTCGGGCATATGGCCAGAGGGATCCGCTGATCGAGTATAAATTTGAAGGCTTCGATATGTTCGAGAACATGATCGCCAACATCAAAGAGGATGTTACTCGCTTGATCTACCGGGTCATGCTGGTCGCACCTCAGGCAGTAGCCAAGAACATGCATCAGAATATTGGCGAGGATACTGAGAAAAGGCCCGTCAAGCGGGATAAGAAGATAGGCCGAAATGAGCCCTGTCCGTGCGGCAGTGGTAAAAAATACAAGCAATGCTGTGGAAAGTAGGAAATCATGAAAAACCAAATGGATGAATACAGTCGCAAAAGAGAGCAGTTGAGCGTGTTGGAAAAAAGGTTGCGGCACTCTCTTTGACTTAGTAGGTAAACAGGAGGAAATCCAGAAACTCGAACAGCGCATGTCAGCACCGGATTTTTGGGATAACAGGGAGTCAGCCGAGGCCACTGGCAGAAAGCTGAATGACCTCAAGGTCATAGTTGAGCGTTTCGTCCGAATCGGGAAGACCATGGAGGAAATCGAGGTTTTGGAAGAGCTGATGCAGCTCGAAGAAGACGATTCCCTTGAGCAGGAATGGCAGAAGCAGATCGAGGACTTGGATAGCGTGCTGACCAAAACCGAGCTTGAGACCTTGTTTGCGTCCCCCTATGACGTATTGGATTGCATCGTGACCTTGCATCCCGGTGCCGGGGGCACGGAGAGCCAGGACTGGACGGAGATGCTTTACCGTATGTATCTGCGTTGGTCGGAAAAAAACGGTTATGCAACAGAAGTGTTGGATTACCAGAATGGTGATGAGGCAGGAATCAAGAGTGTGACCTTCGGAGTCGCTGGCCACCATGCCTTTGGCTATCTCAAATCCGAGAAGGGTGTACACCGTCTGGTGCGCATATCTCCCTTTGATACGGCCAGCAGGCGGCATACCAGCTTTGCCAGCGTAGACGTGGTTCCCCAGATGCCTGAGGAAGAAACGGTGTCCATCGACGAGAGTGAGCTTCGGATCGACACCTACCGAGCAGGAGGAGCCGGGGGCCAGCATCTGAACAAGACAGACTCTGCGGTTCGCATCACCCACCTGCCGAGCGGCATCGTAGTCCAGTGCCAGAGCGAACGCTCCCAGCACAGCAACAAAGCCGGTGCCATGAAGATCTTGCAGGCCCGGCTATACGAGGAAAAGAGAAAAGAAGAGGAGGCGGAACTCGCCAAGAAGCGCGGCGCCAAAGGAGAAATCGCCTGGGGAAGCCAGATTCGCTCTTATGTGTTCCATCCTTACAAACTGGTCAAGGACCATAGAACCAACATTGAGATCGGGAACGTAGACCGGGTCATGGACGGCGACATCAACCCATTCATCGAAGGGTATCTGCATGCTATGGCAGAAAATCCGAAGGAGGACGAACGTGGAGAGTAAAGCGATTATCGATTTACAGACTGGGATATCACGCATCACTGAAGCCTGCCGCAAGGAGAATCAGTCATTTTTCTTCTATTACGGCGCAGGTGTCAGTTCCCCTACGGTTCCGCTGGCAGAGAAAACTTGCGAGCATTGCCTGACATTCAGGGATAAAGGTGAACGGGAATATGAGAATCGTCTGGATGATCACTATACGGAAATACTGAAAAATTCCTTTGACATCACGGATGATTTCAATACATTCATTAAGAGCCAGACCGATGCCTTGCCATCCGAATCCAGCCAACTGCTGGCGCGACTGCTTGTCGGTCGTATGCCTGCCAAATTGGCCATGACCGGCAATTTTGATACGGGTGTGGAACAGGCTGTGCGCAACATGGGTGAGAACATCCGTGTCTGGCAGTCTTGTCCAGAGGAAGAAGGTCTGCCTGGTGACATCTCCTTAGTCTATCTCCAGGGATCTCGAGAGGAATACAGCCTGGAGGGATTGCGTAGCCAGCATCCCGTTACTGGTGCTGACGAAAACACTGATGATGAACGTGAGACGTTCCTCAGGGACCAGCTGTCCCAGAGGGGCTGTTTAGTATTGGGCTTTTCCGGACGGGAAGACAACGTATTCATGAGAGCCCTGTCGCTGGCGCTGAAGCAGGATTCACTCGGCGGAGATATATTCTGGTTTTTATACCGGGAAGAGGAATTCCATGCTTTGCCTAAATGGTTGAGAGAACATCCACAGGTGGTATTCGTCGGGAAGGATGGGAATCCAAGAGACCTTTTCCCATTCCCCATGGAATCAGACAGCAGGGTCCTACAGGTCCCTATCGGGGATTTCCTGCCTCTGGCAGACAACCGGAATCTACCGGCTGCGCAGGTGCTGAAGGAACTGGTGCGGGCACTATCAGTGCCTCTTCCGGACCTGCTCAGCAATCCCATGCTGTTCCTTCAGACCATGCAGAACCGCTTCCTGGCCGACTATGGGATGAATGACAGTTCACTGATCAAGGGGAAGGTGGACGGATATTCCCTACAGACCAAGAAAAGCTTGCCGCTGGATGCAGTGCGGGAAAAACTTTTAGCCTACCAGTACCAGCAAGCGGCTGAATCTTTGCTGGCTATGGATCCGAAGGCAATGAAAGACCAACTGGACGACTATCTTCAGCTGGTTCTGCAGACCATAAAGGGATTCGGAACTCAGAAAGTGGCGAGTGATCTTTTGCAGAAGGCCATTGTCTTTGTGGACAAGGCCAAGAAGGGCAAGATGCTTACCCATAAAACTGCGCTTCGGACCCGTCTAGGGTTGATCCTCGAGGCGCGGGGTGACAGTCAAGGGGCACAAGCGCAGTACCAGGTCGTTTTGGATCTGTTGAAATCAGTGAAGCCGGGGGATCAGGTGCTGGATGGCTACTATGATCTATCGATGCTGCACTATTCCCTATGTCATATGAAAGCGAAGAGACCCGAAGAAGCCCTCGCCGGACTGAAGGACGGATTCCGCAAGAAAGAGAACCAGGGTTGGGAGCGACTATGCAAGGCCTATTATCTGGCGGATGCCGGACAGTACAAAGTGGCCCATGGTTTACTCAGATCGGAGATTCTGGATGTACCGAGCGAATACCTCAGTCTGCTATGTCTTTATAGCGAGGGAGAGTTCGAAGGACTGGCGGGTCACATCAGGGATCTGCTACACTCTCTGCAGCAGGGTGCTAAGACCATGCACAAGAAGGCGGTCTTATACTATCTGCTGGCCGATTTGGAGTCCAGGGATGAGAACGGTTACCAACTGAAATCCTGGAACAAGCTAATCAACCGCTACAAAGGTGCATTCGATGAAGATGTCAGACGCATCAGGGCCAAATCCATGCTGCGCAAAGCCAAAGCACTGCGAGAAACCGGTGGATATGTGGAAGCCATCAAGGTATACGACCAGCTGGAGACCGATTATCTAAAAGATTGGGATTCGGAAATGGTCTTGCTCCGGCTAAGAGCGGTGTTGGAGAAAGCGACAGTAAAATCCGAACTGGGTTGGACCGAGGATGCCAGGACGGATCTGGAATCGCTTATCGCGGACTATGGTTCGCTCTCGTCGAGCAGAGCGAGAGAATTGGTGGTCCAGGGCAAATATGCGCTGGCAGCCCTGTCCATGACCGCGGACGACGGGGAAAAAGCCTCGGAACTGTTCCGTGACATTGCTGATAATTATGACTGTGAGGAAAGTGCGATTATCCGGACATACATGGCCACGGCTTTGTTGGAACTTGCCAAGATGTACCGACGTCAGAATGATTACAAGCCTAGCCTGGAATACATCGACCGGCTGATTGGCGATTTTTCGAGCTATACGGACAACAGTGTGGAGAGGATCCTTTCCTTGGCCTATCTGTTTTCCAGTGAGACATATCTGGAGAACCGCCATCTCCAGGAAGCTACCGAGCGCTCAAGACTGGGAATCACCCGCCTGAAAGATAATCAGGATTCTTTCATAAGGAAGAAGCTTGGTACGCTCTATCTGGTACTGATCTCGTCTTTGGAGTACACGCTGCATTATAAGGCGGGTGTGCAAGCGGCCACAGAACTGTTGGAGCTGGCCGGAGATAATCCGGATCTGAACCAGGCTTCATCCAAAGCCCTGGCCAAACGGGCGGATCTATACCATTGTATGGGCCAACACGAAGAGGCTCTGAAGGATTACGACAGATATGTGGTGCGCTACGGAAACGAGGCCGCCAAGGAAATGAAGGAAGATCTGCTTCAGGTCTTCTATAAGCGGGGCAGGATCCAGCGCCAACTGGGTCAGAATGTCAACGCCCAGCACAGTCTGGACCAGGTGGTCCTCTCTGCCAGGGAATTGGAAGATCCCACCTTTGATGAGCTTCTGGCCAGAAGCTATCTGGACAAGGCGCATATGCATTTGCAAGATGAGCAATATGAGCAGCAGATCGTAGTACTCAATGAAATGGAAGGCTTCTTCCAGCATCGGACAGGCGACAAGGCGGTCATTTATCTGATGCAGGCCCTATACGAGCGGGCCAAGAACTACGTGTATCGCCAGCAGCACGCTGAGGCACTTGGCGATTTGCGCCGGGTCCGCACGCTCAGTCCGGATAATGAATCTGCATGGGAAGTGTTCGGCCGTGCAGCCAAAATGGAGACCACGGTACTCAGGAAGATGGGGGAAGACACGAAAATCTGCGGATTGGCCGAGGTATCAAGATTGCGGCTCAAGGATTCCCTGGCAGAAGAGACCCGGAAGAACCTGATGGCCATAATGCGCGAATCCCAGGAAGCCTGGGTACGCCTGGGGAACCATGAGAAAGTAGTGGAAGGCGCCAGGAGTATTGTAGAATTATTTGACGCGGAAACCTCATTGGATTACAGGAAAAACCTGGTCAGGACTCGTCTGGAGCGAATGGAAGCCGCTTTCCGTCTGCGTGACCGGAAACAAGTGGAAGTTGATTTCGATATTCTGAGAAATGAAATCAACCCGGACAGCGACATATTGCTGAAAGAACTATTGGCTAGGGCCACGCTACTTTACGCCGATATGATGCTGGAGACAGGAGAGCAGAAACCTGCCATCGACCAGTATCTGCGGATGCAGCAGATATTCGGGTCCAGCAAAGGAAGCCTGGTGGACGAATACAGATCCAAAGCGATCTTCAAGTTGGGCAAAGCCTATACCGGTATCGGCAGTCGTAAGCGGGCCATGAAGGCCTTCCAGGAATTGGCGGACACTTTCAGAAACCGCAAGGAAGAGGCTACGCTCATCAACGTGTACAAGGGTCTCTTGGAGCTGGCCGCCTTGCTGGCGGAGAAGCGCTTTGGATTGTGGGGTTCACGCAATGCCAAGAAAGCCCATAAGATTTATAATGAGATGCTTGAGCGGACCATTCCGGTGGACGGTGAAGAAGGGGAGAAGTTGCTGGCCAAGGCCATGCATGGCAAATCCAAGCTTTGGTTGCAGCAGAAGAAAAACAAGGATGCGGAGCAACTGGTCCATACTCTGATCAAGACCTTTGAAGACAGCGAGGAACCATATATCCGTTCCCTGGTGGAAAAAGCCCAAGAGGATCTGGACGAGCTGAAACGCAAAGAAAAGTAGTCGCCATAAGACACAAGAAGCCTGGTCTGGGTTTCACGCAATGCATCGTGGAGGTTTTATGATTCGAATTAAATCAGTTTCCAAAATATATACGGGTCGCATCGTAGCTCTGGATGATGTGAGTTTCAAGGTGGCCCGCGGTGAGTTCGTTTTCCTGGTCGGTCCCAGCGGTGCAGGAAAATCCACTCTGCTTAAAATGATTTTCCGGGAGGAAATCCCTAGCAAGGGCCATGTGGTCATCGACCGGAAGGACGTGGCCATGCTGAAGAAGAAGGACCTGAATAGCCTGCGGCGTAATGTGGGTATTGTTTTCCAAGACTTTAGGCTGCTAGAGGACAAAACCGCCTATGAGAATGTAGCTTACGCTATGGAGGTCCTGGAATACAGCAAAGCAGACATCAAGAAGCGTGTACCGATGGTCCTGGACCAGGTGGGTATGTTGAAACGGGCCCAGCACCTTCCGGACCAACTGTCCGGAGGTGAGCAACAGAAGATTGCCATCGCCCGCGCCATTGTCAACCATCCCAAAATCCTGCTGGCTGATGAACCATCAGGTAACATGGATCCGGAAACGGCCATGGAGATTATGCACATCTTTAAGGAGATAAACAAGAGGCGGACCACAATCATCATGGCGACCCATGACAAGATGGTGGTGGATGCTATGCGTGAGCGTGTAATCGCCTTGGAGAACGGCCGCCTGATCCGCGATGAGCTGAAGGGGGGCTATGACTATGGCTATTAGGAACCTGGGCTATTTTTACAAGCAGGCCTGGCTGTCCATCAAGCGTAACAAGTTGATGTCCCTCGCCACGGTCATGACCATTACAGTATCCCTGTTTATCGTTGGACTCTTTTCGCTCATTGTTCTCAATGCGAATTACTTTGCGGATAACATCCAACGCAGTGTGGAGATTTCTGTTTTCCTAGAATTGGACACGCCTCGTGAGGAGGCCGTAGACCTTCAGGAGAAGATTGAAGGCATCTCCGGTGTGGAGCTGGCAGAGCTCACAACCAAGGAGCAGGGCCTAGCCGATCTGGGAGAACAGTTCGGGCAGACACATGACCTTCTGACCTCGCTTGGAGGGGAAAACCCGCTTCCTGATTATTATGTAGTCAAGGTGGCCAGTCCGGAATTTCTGGATTATGTGACCAACTCTATACGCAAGCTGGATTATGTGGAAAAGGCTGAATATGGCAAAGAAGTCATGGACCGGGTGTTCAAGTTGGTGCAGTATGTCCGCTGGATCGGGATCGTCATTATGACGGTACTATGTCTTTTGGCCGTCTTCCTTATCTTCATCACCATCAAGCTGACAGTGTTCAGCCGGCAGAAGGAAATCAAGGTGATGAAATATGTGGGTTCCTCGGATGGTTTCATCCGGGCGCCGTTTGTAATCAAAGGTGGTATCCTAGGGGTGGTAGGCGCCTTTATCGCGGATATCTGCCTCTATCTCTCCTACTATTTCTTTAGCAATTCTATCAGCGGGGCTGTGAGCTTCATCACACCCATCAACGACCAGATCCTGATTCTCAAGGTGCTGGGCGCGTTGCTGGGCATCGGGCTCATCATCGGGCTCTTCGGCAGCAACCTGTCCATCCGCAAGTATCTGAAAGTATAGGAAGGTATCATGAAAAAACTATCTAACCTGAGAAAACCTATATGTATCCTCTTGGCGCTGATGCTTTTTGTGAGCCTGCCAGCCGCTGCCTTCGCAGTATCTCTGGATGAGCTGCAGCAGGCGCAGGAGGAAGTCAAGGACAACATCAATCGCTACAAGAATATCATCAATTCGACCAAGAGCGAGATCAATAGCGTTTCAACAGAAATGGCCAATCTGGATCAGAGGATCCGGGCCAGGGAGAAGGAAATCGAAGCTCTGGAGATGGCCATCGGTGATAAGCAGGATATGATTGCGAACCTGGAAGAGGATATCGTGATGACCGAGCTGGGCTACGCTTCAAGGCAGCAGACGCTGCAGACCAGGTTGCGGGCCATCTATGAGAACAAGGATGTGGATTATGTCGAGGTCCTGGTGGCTTCGACGGACATGACCGATTTTCTGGTGCGCTACGAACTGCTGTCCCGGTTGGCTGGTGGAGACATCAACCTGCTGGACGAGCTGGACGATCAGCGACGGACTCTGGAAGAAATGAAGGTGGCCCTGGTGGACGACCAGAGCTCTTTACAGGAAACCAGGGGAGAACTGGAGTCTTCTAAGGAATCTTTGTCGACAGCTAAGGATGACAAGAAGAGTCTGCAGAACCAGTTGCTGAGCGAAAAGGCGCTGGCTCAGAAGGCTTTGGAAGAAGAGGAAGAGTCCAACAAAGAAATCGAACAGATGATCAAGGATTACATAGCATCCCAGAACAACGGGGGTAGCTATGAGGGTGGCAAGTTCACCTGGCCCACACCGGGATATAGTCGCATCACCAGCGCCTATGGTTGGCGCATACATCCGGTGACCAAGAAACGGAGCATGCATACCGGAATCGATATTGGTGCCCCGGGCGGGTCGCGCATCGTGGCTGCGGCCAACGGTAAGGTTATTTATGCCGCCTGGTACGGAGCTTATGGCAACTGTACCATCATCGACCATGGCGGCGGTCTGACCAGCATGTACGGCCACCAGAGCAAGATGGGTGTCAAGAAAGGCGATATCGTACTCAAAGGGGATACCATCGGCTATGTGGGTACGACTGGCTTGAGTACCGGTAACCACCTGCATTTTGAAGTGCGAAACCAAGGTAACAACACCAGCCCATGGCCCTATCTGAATGGAGACTTTTAATGCAAAATGAGGAACTGTTGAAGGAATTGCGATGTCAGGTGGCCGAGTGCCACCTGTGCGATCTTCATGAGACTAGGAACAAAGTGGTCTTCGGTGCCGGATCGACAAACCCCATTATCCTTTTCGTGGGTGAGGCACCGGGTCGTACCGAGGACGAGAAAGGCATACCTTTCGTGGGACAGGCCGGTGCGCTATTCGCTAAGATTCTGGGGGCGGCCGAGATTTCCAGCGAGCATATATTCGTGACCAATATCCTTAAGTGCAGACCACCTAGGAACCGTACACCGAACCCGGAGGAGGTGGCCAGATGTCTGCCCTACCTGATGGGCCAGATTGCCTTGCTCAATCCCTCATTCGTGGTGACGCTGGGCAGAGCGGCTACGTGCGCGCTTCTCGAGACCAACCAGTCCATGGGAAGTCTTAGGGGCAAATGGTGTAGCCACAAGGGAATCTTGGTCCTACCAACTTATCACCCAGCGGCTCTTCTCAGAAATGAAGGACTGAAATCGCCTACTTGGGATGATTTCCAGATGATCCGTGACACCTATAGGAAGTGCTTAGAAAACAGCAGCGTGAAGGGAGACTGATTTGAAGAAAGCTCTACGAATCACCGGAAAGATATTGGCGGGGATCTGCATCGTGTTTACGGTTGTTTCCCTGATTTTTTTGGGAATCAACTACGACAGTGTGGCCAACCTGCTGTCCACCTACACCATCGTCAACCAGGCGTTCTATGAGGAACCGGATGCGGAAGCTCTCTGGATCGGTATGAACGAAGGGCTGGTGGCTGGGCTGGGAGATCCCTACAGCGAATACATGACCAAGGAAGAATACGATGACATGTCCGAACGGTTGCAAGGCGGATTCGCCGGCATTGGCATCTACTTCACAGTAGATGAGGAGGGACCTGTGGTCTTGTTCGTGTTCGAGGACTCCCCGGCTGAAACGGCGGGGTTATTAGAAGGCGACCGTATGCTAATGGCTGACGAAACCTCTTTGGACGGATTGGACTCAGATGAAATCGCCATGCTCCTGAAGGGAGAGGAAGGAACCTCATTCATCTTACACGTTTTGCGTGAATCGGGTGAGGAGGAAGATCTCAATCTGACCCGGGCTTTCGTAGAATATGACTCGACCTATTCGGCTATGATTGAAGGGACCAACATTGGTTATATCTTTATCAGCAATTTTACAATGGTCACCCCGGAACAGTTCCGCGATGATCTGCTGGAACTGGGCGATCTGGAGGGACTAATCATTGATCTGAGAAACAACGGGGGTGGACAGACTACGGGTGCCTACGGGGTAGCCTCTCTATTCCTGCCCGAGGGTCCCATCGTATTCGAAGAGACAAGGGATTCAATCAGCATGCAGGAAGCGACGGGAGGCAATCTGAGCCTACCGTTGGCCGTTCTAGTCAACGGCAACACGGCCAGCGCTTCGGAGATCCTGGCCGGTGCCATTCAGGACACCGACAGGGGTGTTCTGGTGGGGGAACAGACCTTCGGCAAGGGTACGGTCCAGCGCTTCTACCAGACGCTGCATGGGGACTATATCAAGATCACCATCGCCCGATACCTGACGCCTGACAAGAGAAGCCTCCACGGCATAGGACTGACCCCGGAATATGAAATTCCCATGACAGAGGATGAGTATTTGGAAGCCATCTACGGGGAAGAGGCACTGAATACTGACACCGACCCTCAGTTGGCTAAGGCTGTGGAAGTTTTGCAGGCGGAAGGACTGGAAATCTCTGGTGAAGATGCTGTTACTGATTGATCTGAAAAAACATTTCAAGCTATTATGATAATGAAATATAATTTCTAGAAAAAGTGAAATAAAAGAAGGAACACCTATTATGACAGTGAATTTATCCTACCATAGGAGTAATCCTAAGACTTTTATTTACAGGGGGAGAAAATATGAAAAAACTGTTAAGTATCTTGTTGGTGTTTATGATGATCGTATCCTTTGTTGCCGGTTGTAACAATACCGAGGAGCCTGCGGAAGAGCCTGCTGGTGAGCCCAGTGAAGAACCTGCCGAGCCTCTAAAAGTGGCTGTAATCCTGCCAGGCCCCATTAGTGACGGCGGCTGGTGCGCCTCTGCCTACAATGGCGTATTGGCTATTGAAGAGAAATACGGGGCAGAGGTTGCCTACAACGAAAGCACTCCGATTTCTGACTACGATGAAGTATTCAGAATGTTTGCCTCCAACGGTTATGATATCGTATTCGGCCACGGTGGTGAGTTTGGAGATTCAGCTATGCGTGTAGCACCGGATTTCCCGGATGTACAGTTTGCCGTAACTTCGACCAACATCGTACAACCGCCGAACGTTTCATCCGTACAGAATGACAACGCAGCCCAAGGTTTCATGCAGGGTGCTGTAGCAGCCATTGTTTCCGAGACCGGAGTGGTTGGAGCCATTGGCGGAATGAACATCCCGTCCATCGCTGATTCCATCACTGGTTTTGAAGTTGGCGCCAAGTACGTTAATCCGGAAATTGAAGTGCTGACTACGCTGACCGGCAGTTTTGAAGACGCAGCCAAAGCTAAGGAAGTAGCACTGTCCATGATTGAAAAAGGCGCTGACGTACTGATGCAGAATGCAGACCACGCCGGTTTTGGTGTGCTCGAAGCAGCTGAGGATAGTGGCATCTATGCCCTCGGATCCATCGGTGACCAGGCAGATCTGGCTCCGGATACCATCATCTGTTCCGGTATGGCTGAAATGCCTATTGCCTTTGTAGCATTCGTGGATAAATATCTGATGGACGATTTTGAAGCTGGAAACTTCATGATGGGCCCGGCTGAAGGCGTAATCCACTTGAGCCCGTTCTACAAGTTTGACGACATCCTGACTAATGAGCAGAAAGCTCAGATTGATGAAATCGTTCAGGGCGTAACTGATGG